>JBKQHH010000039.1:0-2583 GCA_052148875.1 Solirubrobacteraceae bacterium | reverse complement strand
CCGTGAGCCGGTCCACGCCGGGCACCGGCAGCAGCAATGCGTACACCGACTCAAACGCAGCCGTGCGCGCGTCGATCTGCTCGGTCAGGGCGGCGATCGAGGCGTTGAGGAAATCGAGATGGCCGAGGATCCGCTCGCAGGCGACGGCGTGGTGAGAGCCGAAGTGGCCGGTCAGCGCCTCGGCCAGCGCGGGGATCTTGAGGCGCATCCTGCCTTTCGCCAGCTCGGCCAGCTTCACGCCGTCGCGCTCGCCAGAGATCAGCGCGGTGACCATCGCGCGCCCGGACTGGGTCCGGACCTTTGAGGCGACCGAAGTCAGCTTGATCCCCGCGTCTTGGAGGACCTTCTCCAAGCGCTGGACCTCTGACCTATATCAGTGATTAACCGTGCCGGTTTGGGCGGTGTTGTTGACCGGCTTGGTTCGCCGTAGTTGGTGGGCCATTACGCGAAAAGGCCCCGCTAATGCGGGGCCTTTCTGTCCGATGCGACTGTCAGAGTTGTGGTGTGAAAAACAAACGGACGGTGCGGATCGGACGTCACCCAGAGGGTGCGTGTGGGTAACGATCGCAGGCGGGGCGGACGGATCGTGGTGCGGGCGGATGATCGGTCGCTTACCGCTCATGGCGGGTTGGCGGTGATCGGGGATCTGGAACGCCGGTTGGGGCTGATCGGCACGATCGACGCGCAGCTTGCGCTTGAGCGTCGCGCACGGGCGATGAAGGTCCGCCAACGCGGTGTGACGCCAGGAGAGCTTGTTATGAGCCTCGCGGAGTGTCAGCTGGTCGGCGGCGCGTTCTTCGACCACCTCGCGGAGCTGCGTGGTGATGAGGCGGGAGCGGTGTTGCGCGCCGTCGCGGAGGTGCCAGCGCCCGCGACAGCGTTGCAGAACGCGAAGCGTTTCCGGCGTGTGCACTGCCAGCGAGTCGAGCGAGCGATGAGCAGCGCCGGAGAGTGCCTTGACCGCGCCTTGGGTCGCGATCCGGGTGAGGCGGTGACGGTCGACTTGGACGCGACGCAGATCACGGTGTATGGCCGCAAGAAGCAGGGCGCGGCGCGGTGCCGGACCGGGCAGATGAGCTACGCGCCGCATCTCGCGTTCTGGTCCCAGCGCGGCCGGGCGTTGTGCGCCGAACTTGTTGGTGGTAACCGTGAGCGGCTGACCGGCGGCGAGTACGCGCGGATCGCCTCAAGGGCGCTCGCGCTGCTGCCCACAGGGCACGGGCCGGTGACGATGCGGATCGACTCCGCGTACTACGCGATCGAACTGTTGGAGCGCCTACGCGAGCAGCAGGCGCGCTTCACGGTGTCGGTCCCGCGCAGCCAGGCGATGTGGAACACGCTCGCGCAGATCCCCGATGGCGCCTGGTCAGAGGCGCTCGGCATGGACGGCGCGCAGGTCGCCGAGACCACCTATCGCCCCGGCGGCTGGAAGCACGAGCCGCTACGGCTGATCGTCCGTCGCGTCCCGTTCAGCGCCGAGCAGATCACCCGCCTGAAGGGCTCCCGGCGGCTGGCGACGATCCATCCCAAGCAGCTGGCGATGGCGCTGGACGGTGAGATTGACAGCCTCTACGGCTACAGCTTCATCCTCAGCGACATCTACCACCAGCCCACCGCGTGGATCGAGCACTTCCATCGCCACCGCGCGCAAATCGAGGAGCGCCTGAAGGACCTCAAGCTCGGCCAAGCGCTACGTCACCTGCCCTCCGGAGACATCAACGCCAACCGCGTCTGGCTGACCGCAGCGATGCTCGCGATCAACCTCACCGCCTACTGCTGCGACCTCTCACCCGCCGCCAGCGCCTCGGGCGCGGCACCCCCGCGCACGCCGCTACGCCGCCACGCAGCAACACTGCGCCGAATCCTGTTCAACGTCCCCGCGCGGATTATCCGCACCGGCCGGCAACTCATCCTGCGGCTCCCCGCCGGCTACCAGCACGCCGACATCCTCCAGAAGACGCTCGACGCGATCTACGCGCTCCCGCCGCCCTGACACCCCAGCGCCGCGACCACCATCACGTTCACACGCGTCCCACTGCCTCACCGGGCTACCTCAGCGACCCGCAAACCGGCCCCAACAGCAGCCCTCGACACGCAATCCGGCGATCACGGCCCTGTGCTCAACCCGGCGCCACCGCTCAACAGACACCACGCCCACCATCACGCCGATTAACTGCTAACCAGAGCGAGCAGCCGAGCCGCTACTCACTGAAGTAGGTCTGAGCGGCGCCGCCGCCGGCGAGGCGACCGTGAGCTCCGCTCGCCCGTCCGGCGAACGCCGAGCGGCGTGCCTGGCGGGCTGGGGGGTCATAGCGAGCGTTATCGCGCGTTGATTTCGCCACAGCGCTTTCACCACGGAGCGCGAACGCCAGGCACGTAAAAACAACGGGCGTGGCTACTTCAGGACGGGTTGCCAGGAGTCCTTGCGGTATAGCCGTTGTTGGTCGAGCTTGATGTGGTGGTCCCAGTAGTTGGTGAGGTCGCCGGAGAGGTGGGCGGCTCGGAGTTTTGAGGAGCGCTTCGGCGGTCGGGATCGTCCAGCGCATGCCTGAGCGTTCGAAGCGGTCGCGGATTAGGTTCTTG
>JBKQHH010000038.1:0-12177 GCA_052148875.1 Solirubrobacteraceae bacterium | reverse complement strand
GGGCCATCTCCAGGGCGGAGTCGGTGATCTCCTCCCTCCTTGACGGGCCCTCCCCGCGTGGCGGCAGCGTCTTGTCGACTGTCTCGACGAACTTGCGCACCGCGTCGATCGCCGTCCTTGCGCCCTCGTCGAGCGATTTGAGCACGTCCTCTGACAGCTCGGCCGTCCGATCGACGGCCTTGCTGACATCGCGCTCCCGATGGGACGGGCGACGCGTGGCGGCGGCCGCTTTCGGGGCAGCCGCTTTCTTTTTCGCCGGCGGGCGGCGTTGGATCTTCGTCTCGGGCATCAGCTTCACCACCTTCTTGGGGACATTGGTCCCGTCACATGGCTTTTACGGAAGTTAGGGGCCGAAGCCGACTGCGCTTGCAGATCCACTCCGGAATTCCACCTGTTGGCTGGGACGCTATGCCAGCCCGACGGCCGTGTCATCCGGAGAAACTCCCACACGGGCGCGGGCGGACTACTTTCCGTCCTGCAGGATCGGCGCGACGTCCGACGTGTCGGCGGGTGCCCGCCACTGCTGCAGCTGCCCTCAGGCGGGAATCGCGAGCGCCTCGGGCGCCGTCGCCAGCCAGGCACGGAGGCGCTCGTAGACCTCGGGGTGGTTGAGCAGCGAAAGGTGGTGGGTGCCCCCCACGTGATGTCCGTGCTCCTCGCGAAAGGGGATGCGCCGGGCCTTGCCCCGGCCGCTGGCGCTGGGCTTCAGCACCAGGATGTCCCCGAGCAGGCGCCCGAGTGGGTGGTTCGGGTCGCGGGTGACGCTCGCCGAGACGAAGAAGTGGGTCGCCCATGGCAACAGCGGCACCTCCTGGCAGGCGACCGCCCGCAGCGCCTCGGGGTCACGGTCGCGCCAGTCCTCGTCGACCAGCGATCCGTGGCGCAGGTCGCGAATGCCGGCGCTGCGCTTTTTCAAGAAGCTGCCCAGCATTCGCGTCTCGGGCAGCTTGTGGAGTGCCAGTGCGGCCCGGTGCGCTCCCTGCTCGAGGGGCGCGCCCATGTGCGGGGTTCCCAGCGAGACGACGTGCCGGACGCGCCGGACCCAGGCCTGGTCTTGCTCGTGTGCCTGATGCGCAGCGCTGCGCGCCACCAGACCGCCCATCGAGTGACCGACCAGCGCCACCTGCTGCACGTCGACCGGCCACGCCTCCACGAGCTCCTCGAGCAGCGCCGCCACCGTGCGGCCGTTTTCGGAGACGTGCAGGCCGCTGTTGTAGCGCAGGTAGACCGCCGTGTAGCCGAGGTCCGAGGCCAGCCGTTCGCCGTACGCGTCCTCGGCGCCCCAGGACCAGCAGAACTCGTCCCCGGTCAGCCCGTGCATGAAGACCGCCAGGCGAGGAGTGGCCCGCGGGAATGCGTCCCGCAACGAGGTCTCGTCCAGCCCGATCCGCGCTCCGCGCATCCGCGCCGACGTCGGTTGGTGGAGCGGGCTGCCCTGTCGCTCCAGCCGGTCCCCGATGAGGCCGTTGAGCACGGCGAGTCCGAAGCTGCCCGCCTGGGTGGTGGACAGCGAAACCTGCTCGCCGATGCCGCGCCGCTCCATCGCCCTGTCGGCGGCCCTGCCGAGCGCCGAGGCGCCCGCCCCGATCGCGCCGTAGGCGCGGCTCGACAACGCGTCGTGGATGAGCTTCACCGGGCCACCCGCCGGACCCACGCCGCGGAACGCGCGCTGGGCGATGCCCAGGTGCATGTCGCGGATCGCGCCGGGGAAGCTGCGCAGCTCGTCGAAGGCCAGGGCGCTCAGCGCCCGCAGCTCGTTCGGCGCGGGCCCCTGGACCTCGCCGCCGGTGCTGGTCGACGTGCCGGCTATGCCTGTCTGCGTGCTGGACATTCCTGTCTCCCGTCCGCTTGTCGTGCCGATCGGCTTGGGCCGAGGCTAACCTCGACCCAGACTACTCCACTTTGTTACCTTCGTTACAAGAGCGGCGACATGGCTTTCGACATCGACCTCTACAACCTGAAGCGCGACTTCGAGCGCGCGAACGAGCTGCTCGACCTCGGACGCGCGAGCGCGGGCCTCTCGTTCCTGCGCCACGCGCGTCGCGCGCTGATGCCGCTGCCGGTGATCGATCGGCCGCAGCCGGTGCCGACCGATGTCTTCCCGCCTCTGCGCAAGCGGCCGATCGCTGCGCTGGAGGGCAAGCGGATCGGCGTCATCGCATCGGGTGGCGGCGGTGGGTGTGTCTCGATGGTCGGGGTCGCCCGGGCCTTCGAGGAGGCGGGGATCCGCCCGGCGCTGTTCTCCGCCTGCTCGGGCGGCGCGATCTGGGGCGCGATGTGGGCGGCGGGGATGAGCGCGCAGGAGATGGCCGACTTCTCGCTGTCGTGGCGAGCGGAGGACTACCTCGACATCCAGTGGGCGCGGATTCCCAGGTTCGCGCTGAGCGCGCTGAAGGGGTTCACGGGGCTGATGAAGGGGCGGGCGCTCGAGCATCTGTTCGACGAGCGACTGTGGAGCATGCGCGTCGGCGACACAGCCTTCCCGATGACCTCGATCGTCTACAACATGGACCTCGGCCGCGTCGAGTACTTCGGCACGGAGCGCACGCCCGAGCTGACGATCGGCGAGCTCGTGCGCATAGCGGTTGCGCTGCCGATGTTCATCGAAGCGGTGCCGGTGGGCGGCCACCTCTACGTGGACGGCGGGATCATCGAGCTGTTCCCCGCGCAGCCGATCCTCGAGGACGGGAAGCTCGACCACGTCTTCGGGCTGAACTTCATGCTGCCGCCGCGCTTCGAGGCGCAGGACATAACCGGATGGGGCGAGCGCCGATGGGGGATCCTGCAGGCCAGCCGCCAACTGCAGCAGGGCTACCACCTCGAGATGGCAAGGCGGGCGCGGCGCGATCTCGGCGAGCGCTTCACGCTGATCGACCCCGTCGACCCCTCGCTGCTGCGCGGCGTCTCCTTCTACGACCTGTTCATCGACCGCCGCCAGTGGCCCGTGCTGATCCGCCAGGGCCACACGGCGGCGACGCGCGCGCTGGACGCTCTGCGTCCCCGTGGGCGGGTCCGCTCTGCTCGGTAAAATCGACGACTCGTGAATTCGCCGCCGCGCTCGCTCAAGACGCTGACCGGCCGCTACGACCGCACCGCTTTCGAGCCGGAGGGCGGCCGGGCGCGCGTCCGTCTCGCGGTGCTCGGAAGCGACGCGTGGGACGCCGTGATCGATGGCGAGCAGGCGCGGCTCGTGCCCGCCAGGGGCGACGCCGACGCGACGCTCACCGCCGACGCGCAGGCGTGGGCAGCCATCGCCAAGGACGTCCGCGGGGGAATGGAGGCCTACCGCTCGGGGCGCCTGACGGCACGGCGCAACCTGCACCTGGGCGTTGGCTTCCTGGCGGCGACGAGCGGTCAGACCGGTTCTCGACGCCTGCGGTTTCGGACGGTGGCCACCCGCTGTGGGCGGCTGTCGAGCCTCGAAGCGGGGAGCGGCCCGCCGCTCGTGGCCATACACGGGCTGGGCGCCACCAAGGGATCGTTCCTGCCCACCGTGGCCGCGCTGAGCGACCGCTTTCGCGTGATCGCGATCGACCTTCCCGGGTTCGGCGACTCCGACAAGCCGATCGGCGCGAGCTACGACGCCGGCTTCTTCGCCCGCGTGGTCATCGCGCTGCTCGACGCGCTCGAGCTCGACCGCGTTCATCTGATCGGCAACAGCCTTGGCGGGCGCGTAGCGTTGGAGGTCGGGCTCCTGCATCCCGACAGGGTCGATCGCCTCGTGCTGCTCTGTCCCTCGCTCGCATGGAGACGCGAGCGTCCGTGGGCGCCGCTGGTCAGGCTCACGCGCCCGGAGCTCGGACTGGTTCAGATCGCCCCGCGGCGGCTCGTCGAGGCGATCGTGCACCGCCTCATCCCGGGCGCTGACGGAGGCTGGACGGCAGCCGGCGTCGACGAGTTCCTGCGCGCGTACCTGACGCCGGCCGGCAGGGCCGCGTTCTACGCCGCCGCGCGCCACATCTACCTGGAGGAACCCCACGGCGAGGGGGGCTTCTGGCCGCGGCTGCAGGGGCTTGCGCCCGATGCGCTGTTCGTGTGGGGTCGGCACGACAGACTCGTCCCGATCGCGTTCCGGCGTCATGTCGCCGACGCGCTGCCCGACGCTCGTCACCTGGAGCTCGACTGCGGACACGTGCCCCAGATCGAGTGTCCGCGCCAAACCCACGATGCGGTCGGCGAGTTCCTGGGCGAGGCGGCAACGGTGGGCGCCATCGCGTGACCTGCGCGTGCGCCGGGGCCGCCTGTCGCGGCTCGCCCGTCAAAGCACTCGGCCTCCCCGGGCTCTTGCGAGCCCGGGGAGGCCGGCGGGAACTCCTCTCTCGTGCCGTTGGCGTCTAGCCGGCCGCCCCCGGCTGCGGCGCGTGTGGAACCCGCCGCGACGCGGACTCTCTGCCGTCCGCCGCGAAGTTCAGCCACCAGTTGAGCACCGGCAACAGGAACAGGATGGCCCCGAACACGATCAGCAGGATTCCGGCGAGGATCGCGATGCTGCCGATCTGCGCCCAGCCCCACGCGCCCAGCAGCAGGCCCTTCAGCGTCTCACCCATGAACAGGGTCGTGCGCTCGCCGGCGAGCTTTTCGTTCTTCATACCCCCGGCGATCCATTCGTCGCTCACCTGCGAGTAGGTCTTGCCGCCGGCGATCTTGTTCATGTCGACGCCGATCTGGTCTTCGGCGTACGCCTTCGCCTGCGTGCCGGTGAGCACCTGCTGCCCTTCGTACTTCTTCAGATTCGGATACTCCGCCGGCTTCGGGAAGGTGATCTTCTGCGGACCAAGCTGGTCACGCACCACTTCGTGGTCGTAGCTGCCGCCGACGATCGACACGATCCCGAGCACGATCATCCCTGCTGCCGCCCCCGCGGCGATCGGCGTAAGGCTCGTTATTTTGCTCAGAAAGGTACGCATGATGCCTCCTGTGTGAGAGTTCCCTTATCGATTGACAGCTTCCCCGGTGGCGCTCGGCGCGGCATCCGCTGCCGACCGTAGGGCTTGTGCGGGAAAACACCTACAGCCACGGTGATATGACCGCGACGGCTCCGCCGGGGCGCGGCCGTGAGACGATTTCGGGGATGGCTCAGCGCGCGCGACTCCCGATGGACCTGTCCCTGGCTCAGGGTGCGAACCCGCGGCGGTGGATGCCGGCGCTCGCGGCGGGACTCTCGATCGGCGAATACGCGCGCTCGCTCGTGCGCCGCCTCGCGTTCCTGAGCGCGGTCCTGGTCGCCGCGATCTGGGCGCTCGGCGGTCAGGGCTGCTTCTGGCCGGCGTGGGCGTGGCTCGGCGTGGGCGACCTCGTGCTGCTCGACTTCGCCGCGGCCTGGGCCTGGCGGCATCCGCCGGGGGCGGTGCGGCGCGTGGCGTGCGTGTGGGCGCTGGTCGGCGTGGCGGCGGTGATCCTCGTGTTCACCTGGCTGCTGACGTGGCTGATGGCGGGCGTGGAATCGTTCTGGCCGGCGTGGGCGCTGCTCGGCCTGGCGACGGCCGGCAGCGCGTACTCGCTGATCGCGCTGCACGACCGCGTGCTGGTCGCCTACGGGCGCCGTGCCCTGCGCGCCAGGATCGACACGCTCACCCGCACGCGCCGCCAGGCGGTCGACGCGCAGGCGGCGGAGCTGCGGCGGATCGAGCGCGACCTGCACGACGGCGCGCAGGCGCGGCTGGTCGCGCTGACGCTCCAGCTGGGGCGCGCGGAGCTGCGCGTCAACGACCAGCCCGAGATCCGCGGCCTGATCCTCGACGCCCAGCGCGAGGCCCACCATGCGATCGCCGAGCTGCGCGACCTCGCCCGCGGCATCGTGCCGCCGCTGCTGGCCGACCGCGGCCTGGTGGCGGCGGTGCAGTCGCTGGCCGCCCGCTACGGCCTCGGCACCTCGATCGAGGTCGATACCCACCGCGGCCTGGCGCCGGCGGTCGAGAGCGCCGCCTACTTCGTGATCGCCGAGGCTCTGACGAACACCGCCAAGCATGCCGGCGCGCAGCGCAGCTGGGTGCTGCTGAGGGACGAGCACCGCGTGCTGGCGGTGGTGGTCGGCGACGACGGTCGCGGCGGGGCCGATCCGGATGGGTCGGGGCTGGCCGGGCTTCGCGCGCGGGTCGAGGCGCTCGACGGCAGCCTGCGCGTGGAGAGCCCTGACGCCGCCGGCACGGTGCTCGAAGCGAGGCTTCCTTGCGGGTAGTGATCGCCGAGGATCTCGCGCTGCTGCGGGAGGGACTGGTGGCGCTGCTTCGCGAGAACCAGATCGAGGTCGTGGCCCAGGTGCAGGATGGCCCGGGGCTGCTGCGGGCGATCGCCGGCCACGAACCGGATCTCGCGATCGTCGACGTGCGCCTGCCTCCCACCTACAGCGACGAGGGTCTGCTGGCGGCGATCGAGGCGCGCCGACGCCAGCCGGCGCTGGGCGTGCTCGTCCTGTCGCAGTATGTCGAGACGGCGTACGCGAGTGAGCTGATCGGCGAGGACACGGCCGGGATCGGCTACCTGCTCAAGGAGCGGGTCGGCGACGTCAGGGCGTTCCTCGACGCCCTGCACCGCGTGGCGGCGGGGGGGACCGTGCTCGACCGGCAGGTCGTCGCCGAGCTGCTGGCTCCCCGCGACGGGGCGAGGGAGGCGCTGTCGGGCCTGACCGCGCGCGAGCGCGACGTGCTGGCGCTGATGGCCGAGGGCCGATCGAACACGGCGATCGCCGAGAGCCTGGTCGTGACGGCGGGCGCGGTTGAGAAGCACATCACCAACATCTTCGCCAAGCTCGATCTGCCGGCATGCGACGACGACCACCGGCGGGTGCTCGCGGTGCTCGCGTATCTGCGCGTCTCGAGGTAGCGCCGCCTCGGTGCTGCTCCACCTCGCCCCCGACCTGATAGAAACAGGTGCCTGGATGTCGAGCGTCGATGGGTGATGGGGGGAGCCGCGGTGGCCGCTGATCTGCTGGCGCGGGTGCGCGCCGAAATCGATGTCCGGCTGGCCGAGCTGCGACCGTCCGTGGCCGAGTACGAGCGGCTGCGGGGCGCGGCCGGCGCGCTCTACGAGGGCGCCGATGCTCCGGTGGTCGAAGCCGGGGGCGGGGCCAGACCTCGACCGGCGGCGAGACCTCGACCGCCGGCCAAGCCCCGTCAGCCGGCCAGGCCCGGTCAGTCGCCCAAACCCCGGCGGCCGGCCAAGCCCCGGCAGGTCCGGCTCGGCGCCTCCGAGCAGGCGATCGTCGCGGCGCTCGAGCACGGCTCGCACACGGTCAGCGAGCTGGGGGTGGTCACGGCGATGTCGGGCCCCGACATCCGGGAGAGCGTGCGGCGTCTGCTGAGGGCGGGGAAGATCGCGCGTGCCAGGCGCGAAGGCAGGGTCGCCTACGCGCTGTCGGATACCGCGTAGGCGGCCGCGTCGGCGGGTCCGAGGAACGGCGTGAGGGCGAAGTAGGTCAGCTGGGCCGCCGCGCCGGGGAGCTCGGCGATGCAGTCGCTGCCGATGTAGTGGTGCAGGATCTGCCAGATGCCTCCGGCGATCGCCTCGCCGGCGATCGCCGGCACCTCGACGCGACCGCGCGCGAGCTCGTAGGCGGGACCGAAGTAGGCGGCGAAGGCCTGCAGGGTGGAGTTGCGGATCTCGATCGCCTCGGGGCACGCGGCGAACGTGTCGACGAGGCTCAGGTGGGCGTGGGCGGGCTCGGAGGCGAGGTAGTCGATCAGCGCGCACAGGCCCGCGCGCGCGGCGCGCGGCCAGTCGGGCTGCTGGGACTGGTAGGCCTCGACGGCGACGGTCAGCGCCTGGTGCATGCCGATCTTCTGCGCGCCGAGGAACGCCTCGTGCTTGGAAGCGTAGATGTCGTAGAAGGTCTGGTGGGAGACGTTGGCGCGGCGGGCGATCTCCGGGATCGTGAGGGCCGCGAGCCCTTTCTCGGCGACGATCGCGGCGGTCGCGTCGACGATCCGCTCGCGCTGGCTTTTGACGATGAACTGGCGTGGCAGGTCACTGCGCCCGCTCGGGAGCCGCCCCTCGGCTCGGCGCGCCCGCTCGGAGTGCAGTGCGGCGGTCCCGCCGTTTGCGGATTCGCGGCGCTCCACCGGAGGGGCGTCCAGCCCGGCGGGCAGCCGGCGCGGATAGCAGGCGGCCCACGCCGTCAGTTCGTCCGCAAGCCCGGGGAGCTCGCTCGCGCGGCCCTCGCGCAGGCGCGCGGCGGTGACCTCGCGGATGCCGCCGATGATCGCCTTGATCGTCAGGTCTCCCGGGTCGGCGATCGGCGATCCTTCGCGGCTCTTCTGGATGCTCCGCTCGAGCTGCTCGAGCACGCGTCTGCGCCGTTCGAGCGCGCTGGCGCCGGCGCCGAAGGCGCCGAGCACGAGCAGCGACGTCGCATCGGGCTCGGTGGCCGCCAGCTCGGCCCATGCGCGCATCGCCACGCTCAGACGCTGCTCGTGCGGGCGGTCGACTTCGTAGGCAGCCATCACAGCCGTGCCGGTTCTCCTGGCGATCTCCTCGTAGGCGCTGAGGAACAGGTCTTCCTTGTCGGTGTAGAGGCTGTAGAAGGTCGGCTGGGAGACGTGCGCGAGCTTGGCGAGATCGACGATTCGCACGGACGGGTAGCCCTTCTCGGCGATGAGCTCGATCATCGCCTTCTGCAGGCGCTCGCGCTGGTCGCGCTTGACGAGCTCCGGATCGAGGCCGTGCGTGCCCGTGGGCAGCGGCCGGTAGCGGTCGGCCTGCTCGTCGTGCGCCGCCGAGGCGCCGTTGCCGGTGCTCGACGATGGTCTGCCGCGCGGCGGCGGCGCTTGCTTGGCATTGCGAGTCGCCATCAGGGTGAACCCTCCACTTGACTCGAGGTAAAGTCGAGATTATCAAACTGTGCGCACAGGTCAATCCCTCGTATTGAGATTTGTGAATCAGACGGTCTCAAAAGATCAATACGTCGAGACCGTTGTCTGGGAGCCGAGAAATGGGCTCTGGACGGACCATTTCGCGCACGGCACCTTGGTGCTCGCAGACGCTCTCGGCCAGCGACCGGGCGCGGCGCGCGATCGACGCTGTGCGCGGGATGCGCTGAGCTGTCAACCGTTGATCGTACGCGAGGTTCCGAGCACTTCGCCCGCGGCGCCCAGCGCCTGCACCGCCACGTAGGCCTCGGCGACGGGCGCGGCGATGGCCGTCTCGAAGCCACTGCGCGCGGCGCTGGCCACGGGCGTGAGCTGCTGCGCGCTCGGCCCGGCGAGCACGCGCCAGCTGGCCGTGCGCGTGTCGCCGTTCCAGCTGGCGTAGACGGTCACCTGGCCGCCGGTCGTCGTGGCGGCGATCGCCGGCGGTTCGCTCGGCGCGCCGGTCCACGCGAAGCGGTAGCTGCGGTAGGACTGGTAGGAGCCGCGCATGTGGGCGTCGTACAGGAGCTTGCCGCCGGCGCTGAATTCCGAGAAGTAGGGCTCAGCCCCCCAGCCGATGAACACGTCGCCGTCTGCCAGCGCCTGCACGTTCCCCTGGCTGCCGGCGGCCAGGGGCGGGCTGGGATGGTTGTATTCGACGACGACGCTGTCGGTCTTCGTCTGCGGGTTGATCGCGAGGATCAGCCCGCGCGACTGCGCGTGGACCTTCGGCACACCGCCGTTGTCGAACACGCTGATCGTTCCGTTCGCGAGCGCGGTGGCGTCGTGCTGGTAGGCGGTGGCGGCGCCGGCGGAGAGCTTGACGCTCGAGTCCCTGCCGCCGATCCGCGTGATCACCTGGCCGGTGAGCGTGTTCAGTTCGTAGAGCGCCGAGGTGTTGCGGGCGGAGAGCAGCGTCCTTCCGTCGGCCAGCGGGTCGATCGAGTTGAGGTGGAAGTAGTCGAACGGCCAGATCGTGTTCGAGGTCGTCGCCGGGCTGTAGGATTCGCCGAGGCCCACGTGGTCGAGGCTGGTCCATTCGCGGCGCACGAGCCCCGTCCCGAGGTCGATTTCCTGGAAGAGGCTGTCGGTCACCGCGCCGCCGCTGGGCCCGCCCAGGGACGAGAGGTCGCAGTCGATCGGGTCGAACACGGTCAGCAGCGCCGTCCCCTGGGGGGTGATGTGGAATTCGTGCAGGTCGGCCAGGTAGCCGTTGCCGGCGTGCACGCGGCCGATTTCCCGGTAGGAGCCGTTGTCGATGATCTCTTCGCCCTGGCCGAAGCCCTGCGGCGGGATGCGACCCTGCCACCAGGTCAGCACGGGCTGGCCGTCGTACTGCTGCACCTGCAGGTTGGTGGATTCGGTGCCCTTCGGCAGCGGGTGGAACCACACGAGGTTGCCGGCTTCTTCGAAGATCATCGGTCCGCTCGGGCCGGGACCGCCGTAGGGCGCGGCGAACAGGTAGCCTGGCGTGTCCTGTTCCGAGCGCTGGGTCACGGCGAGCACCGGCGGCTCCAGTTCGGGGCGCGAGTGGAAGTGCTGCATCTCGTTGTAATCCTGCGGCACGGCGACGGCGGCCGCGTAGTCGACGGGGTCCTGGTGGGCGACGACGAAGTGGTAGGCGAAGGGCCGCTCGGACGAGCCGACCCTGACGGTCCCGCGCACGGTCACGGTCTCGCCCGGGAGGAACCCCCGCGAGGGCACGAAGCTGGCGCCGTCGCCCTGGGAGTAGGCGCGCAGGCGGCCGGCGTGCGAGCCGGTCTGCGATCCGCTCACGTGGACTGCTCCGATCGCGCCGGGCGGCGCGCCGAGCAGGCTGATCTGCGTCTGCGTCGAGGCGTCGTAGGAGTCCGGCAGCGGCGAGACCGCGAGGCCGGTCCCGGGGAGCACCGCGGAGGCGTTGAGCGTCGACGGCGTGCAGCGCCCCGCGCTCGGCGCGCTGTACGCGGCCTGCTCGGCTGTGATCCGCCTGGAGGCCAGCGCGAGCGTGGTGGCGCTGGCGAGGACCACGAGCGCCGCCCCGCCGACGAGGAGGCTACGCAGTCGTATCATCGAGATGAGGGGACATCGAGGGGCGCAATGCTAAGCGGTGGACACGTCGACGGCTGAGAAGTTGCGTGCGGCGCGCTGAGAAGTTGCGTGCGGCGCGCTGAGAAGTTGCGAAGAGGGCTCAGAAAACGGGCGTCTCGGCGTAGTCGCCGAAGACCTGCTGCAGCGACTGCACGATCTCGCCCTCGCTGGCGTGCGCGCGGGCGCAGACGAGCAGCGGCTCCATGAGGTTGCGGTCCTCGTGCGCGGCGTCCTCGCGCAGCGCGGCGAGCGCCCGCTCGACGGCGGCCCCGTCGCGGGCGGCCCGGACGGACTCGAGCCGCCCGATCTGCTTGCGCTCGAGCGCGGGGTCGACGCGCAGCGTGGGGATCGGCTGCTCGTCGGTGGCGAGGAAGCTGTTGACGCCGACGACGACGCGCTCGCCGGAGTCGATCTCCTGCTGCAGGGCGAAGGCGGCGTCGGCGATCTCGCGCTGGGGGTAGTTGAGCTTGGAGGCCGCGACCATGCCGCCGAGCTCGTCGATCTTCTTGAAGTACTCGTACGCGCGCTGCTCCATCTGGTCGGTGAGCGCCTCGACGAAGTAGGAGCCGCCGAGCGGGTCGACGGTGTTGGTGACGCCGGTCTCGTGGGCGATCATCTGCTGGGTGCGCAGGGCGATCGTGACGGCCTCCTCGGTGGGCAGCGCGAGCGCCTCGTCGTAGGAGTTGGTGTGCAGCGACTGCGTGCCGCCGAGCACCGCCGCGAGCGCCTCGATGGCGGTGCGCACGATGTTGTTGAGCGGCTGCTGCGCGGTCAGCGAGACGCCGGCCGTCTGGGAGTGGAAGCGCATCTGCCACGAGCGCGGGTTCTTGGCGCCGAACGTCTCGCGCATCTCCCGTGCCCAGATGCGCCGCGCGGCGCGGTACTTGGCGATCTCCTCGAAGAAGTCGATCTGGGCGTTGAAGAAGAACGACAGCCGCGGCGCGAAGTCGTCGACGTCGAGCCCGCGCCGCACCGCCTGCTCGACGTTCGTGAGGCCGTCCTTGAGCGTGAACGCGAGCTCCTGCTGGGCGGTGGAGCCGGCCTCGCGGATGTGGTAGCCGGAGATCGAGATCGGATGCCAGCGGGGCATGCGCCGCGTGCACCACTCGATCATGTCGCCGCACAGGCGCATGGCGGGGTCGATCGGGAAGCACCACTCCTTCTGCGCGATGTACTCCTTGAGGATGTCCGCCTGGATCGTCCCGGACAGGCGCTCGGGGGGCGTCGGATGCACCGGATCGGACTCGGCGGCGGCGACGTAGAA
>JBKQHH010000037.1:0-13365 GCA_052148875.1 Solirubrobacteraceae bacterium | reverse complement strand
GTCGCCGGCGGTCGTGTACGGCCTATTCTGTCGTGCCGCTGGAGCTGGGAGTGGGTGGCTGCGAGGGTCCTGCCTGGCTTGGCACGGCCACCGTTTCGGTGGTTCCATCGGGCAATGTGTAGTGAATCGACGCGAGCGACGGGTCTTCAACCGCGACGACGTTTCTGCTGACGGTCGCTGTGCGGGATGCCCCACTGTGATCGGAGTACACCACGCTCTTGACTCCGTTGGGCACCAGTGTCGCCACGCTCAACGTAGATCCGGCGACCGGCATCAAGGCAACCGTCACACCGTGCGCTTCGGCCACAGACGGCTTGTCGCATCCGATGCCGCCTTGGCCGCTGGCCTGTAGGTCCACAACGCACACTTCTTCGCTGGACCGCTGCCAGGCGTAGATTTCGCTGTGCCCGTCTACCGTCCCGAGAATCGCGCCGGGAGGCGGATTGAGCCCACTCGCGCTCGCGATATGTGCGAGTCCGGTCCGTGGGTGAGAAAGGATCGAGAAGTGCGCGTTACTTGGGTGGCCGACGGCCGCAAGCGCCGCGCCTGCCACCAGGGTCCCTATGATCGCTGTGACAGCGATAGCCAGCACGGCGAGCGTTCGACCGATGAGCGGGACGGCCGGAGCCTTGCGATTTATGTCGTGAGAACTGAGCATTTAGTGAGTACCTTTCAGCCGCAGTACGAGAAGTTGTCCTGGCGTCCCGCGAGATGAGCGGGCACGGGAACGCAGCCATATTCGTTGCATTCGTATGTGTCGGAGAGGGCCTCGCCGTGGCCGTAGACTTCAGTGCTGCTACAAGCGATCGTCGTGTAGCCGCTGCCGTAGGATTCGACCATCCTGGTATAGGTGCCGTTGCCGTTTTTCCGCCAAACGACGCTGATCACATTTTTTCGCGAGTAGTTGGCGGCTTCGTTATTCTTGAGATAGTTTTCTTTCCCGTTGACCCAGTCGCATTCACTGCAACTGTAGCCTTCGTTGGTCGCGACCGCGGGCAGCACCGGTGCAAATGCTGTCGCCCCGGCGGCGACGATTCCCGTCACCAGCAAGAGACGCCAAAAGCGCGCCCGAACTGCAGGAAGCAGTACCATGAGATGGGCTCCTTTTCGATGGGAGATGACCTGGCAGTATGGTGAGCCGGCCGATCATAGGCGTGGCCTTGACACGCGTCCAACGCCGATCGGGCATGAATCGATTTCAACCGCAGTACTGGAAGTTATCTTGGCGCCCCGCAAGGTGAGCGTGTTCACCGCTGGCTTCCAGAACCTCGCCGTGCCCGTACACTTCACTACCACATGCGATGGTCAGGTAGCCGGTCGTCCAGTCTTCCAGCACTTTGGTGTAGGTGCCGTTGCCGTTGTGGCGCCAAACATAGTCACCCACGCCTGTGCGCGTGTAGTTGATGGCTTCGTTGTTGCGAACGTAGTTTTCATGACCATTGACGTAAGCGCATTCTGCGCAGCTGTAGCCTTCGTTGGTCGCGGCCGCGGGTAGGACTGGCGCGAATGCTGTCGTCGCAGTAGCAACGAGCCCCGTCACTAGCAGAAGACGCCAAGAACGCGCACCCGCTCCAAGGAGGAGTGACATGAGAAAAAGCCCCTTTCGGAAGGGATAAAGACCTGCGGGGAGAGCGATCGATGTGGCCCGAAAAGGCCAACTGGCCCGTGGTGACCCTATGAATCAACCCGCGTGCTGATCATAGGTGCGGCTGCGTTCCGTGTCCAATGCCGATCGGGCATGAATCGGGCTGTTGTTTCGGCCAATTCTGAGAATCGCCGGTGGGTGCGAAGCTTGGCAAAGGCCAGGTTCAGGCGCGCCTCAAACCGCCCACGTGGTCGCGGCGTTCACAGCGCCACCTCTGTCGCGGGCCTGCCGGCGGCCGGGCGCGGCGAGGGGGAGGGCTCGACGCGCAGCAGCCGCGCGGGCATCCTCGGCAGCCACCAGTTCCAGCTGCCGAACAGCGACACCACCGCCGGCACCAGCAGCGCGCGGATCACCGTCGCGTCCAGCAGGATGCCCGCCGCGAGGCCCGTCGCGAGCACTTTGATTTCCGTCTCCGGCCCCGACGCCAGCGACACGAACGCCAGGAACAGGATCAGCGCGGCGCTCGTCACCAGGCGGCCCGTGCGCCCGATGCCGCGCACGACCGCCGTGTCGGTCGAGCCGGTCGCGTCGTACTCCTCGCGCATGCGCGCCAGTATGAACACCTCGTAGTCCATCGACAGGCCGAACAGGAACGCGAACACCATCAGCGGGATCCACGACGTGATCGAGCCCGTCGCGGCGATCCCCCAGATCAGGTTCGAGCCGCGGCCGTTCTGCCACACGAGCTCGAGCACGCCCCACGCGGCGCCCACGCTGATCACGTTCAGGATCACCGCCTTCAACGGCAGCAGGAGCGAGCGGAACGCGCGCGCCAGCAGCACGAACGTGATCAGCGCGATCAGCGCGATCATCAGCGGGAAGTTGCCGTACACCGCTTCGATGAAGTCCGCGTTCTGGGCGGGCAGCCCGCCCACGCGCACCCCCGGACCCACCGCGTGCGCCGCCGAGCGCGCGCGATCGAGCGTGCCGCGCGCGCTCGCCGTCGAAGCGTCCGCGGTCGTGAACGCATCCACCACCGCCGCGCCCGGCCGGCGCCACTGCGGCGAGTCGGGCGCGACCGCGCCGTGCACGCCCGGCACCGCCGCCAGCGCCCGCGCGACGCCTTCCGGCGACGTCGAGCCGCCGACGAGCACCTCGTTCGGCAGCAGCACGCCCGCGCCGATGCCCGAGCGCTCCAGCGCGAGCAGGCCCTGCTTGGCGTCGCCCTGCCTGGCGATCGTGTTCACGTTGGAGATGCCCAGCTGCAGGCTCGTCGCCGCGAGCACCAGCGCCGCCAGCACCAGCGCAGCGCCGAGCGCCGCGATCCAGCGCCGGCGCACCACCAGCGTCGCCCAGCGCGTCCACGCGCCGCTCGCCCTGTCGTCGTCGCGGATGTGCGGCCAGTCCAGGCGCGGGCCGAGCTTCGCGAGCACCGCCGGCAGCAGCGTCATCGCCACGATCACGCTGATCAGCGGGATCAGCATCCCGCCGTAGCCGACAGAGCGCAGGAACGGCAGCGGCAGCGCGATCAGCGCCAGCAGGCCGATCGCCACGGTCGTGCCGCTGAACACCACCGCGCGGCCCGCCGTCTGCATCGCCCGTTCGATCGCCGCCTCGCCGTCGAGGCCGTGCGCGCGCTCCTCGCGCCAGCGCACCACCACCAGCAGCGAGTAGTCGATCGACACGCCCAGGCCGATCAGCGCGATCAGGAACTGCACGATCGGCGACACTTCCGTGATCGCCGTCAGGCCCCACACGACCAGGAACGTCGTCATGATCGACGCGACCGCCATCATCAGCGGCACCAGCGCCAGGAACGACCCGAACACGAACGCCAGCACCAGCAGCGCCCCCAGGCCGCCCAGCAGCGCCTCCACGAGCACGCCCGGCCCGTTGCCGCCGCCGCTCTGCACCGACAGCGCGTCGAAGCCCGTCAGATGCACCGGCGCGCCCGCGATCGTCACGCCCCTGAACGCCGCGCCCGCCTTTTCGGCGGCCTTGGGGTTGTCTTCGAACGCCTGCGTGGGGTCGGGCGGCGGGTAGGCGATCACGAACGCCGTGCGCCTGTCGCCGGACAGGAACGCGCCGCTGTGCGTGCTCGCGTAGCCCGCCACGCGCGCGCCCGGGAGCGTGCGCTCCAAGCGCGCTTCGACCGCCCGCAGCTCCCGCTCGACCGCGGGGGAGTCGACCGAGGTCGTGGCGGGGAGCGTCACCACCGCCAGCAGCGGCGCGCCGTTGCCGCCCGTGCCGTGGAAGTCGCGCGTGATCTGCTGGTTGGCGACGAAGCCTTCCCTGCCGGGCACCGTGAACTTCTGTTTGAGCGCTTTCGTCGCCGTCCCCGCCGACGCCATGCCGACGAGCGTCAGCACCAGCCAGAACGCCACCACGACGCGTTTGTGTGCCAGGACCCAGCGGGTTGTCGCTGCCATCGTCAGCGTCCTTTCCTCGAACAAACCTTCACACGTGTAATGGTTCCGAGCAGAACAATCTATATCATAAGTAGTTCCGCTGGAGTATGATCGTGTGATGAAGGTGTCTGGGGAGCTGGGGGATGCCGCCCCGTCGGCGTCGTCTGCCGACATGTCGTCGATCCCGCGCCGCGACGTGCCCGCGGACATGCCCGCGCGGCTGCCGCCGCCGCCCGGCTCGGACGCGCCGTTCCGCTCGGTCGGCTTCTCGCTGTCATCGATCGGGTACGCGGTCGCGCGGCGCTTCCGCGAAACGCTCGCGCCGCTCGCGCTCGAACCGCGCGAGTTCGCGCTGCTGCGCGCGGTGGGCGTCGCCGAAGGCATCTCCCAGCAGGCGGCCGGTGAGCGCCTGCAGATCCCGCCCAGCCGCATGGTCGCGTTCGTGGATGCGCTCGAGGCGCGCCAGCTGCTCGAACGCCGGCACGACGCGCGCGACCGTCGCAAGCGCGCCCTGTACCTGACCCCCGAAGGGCGCCAGCTGCTCGAGCGCGCGCTCGAGCTGGCGACCGGCTTCGAGCGCCATCTGTGCGCGCGCCTCAGCGACGCCGAGCGCGAGCAGCTGCTCGAGCTGCTGCTGCTCGTGGGCGTGCAGCTGGGAGTGCCGCCCGGCGCGCACGCCGCGCACCTGGACGCAGCGGCGTGCGCCGACGAGTAGCCGGCGCGCAGCTGCGCACGCGGACGGAGGATGGCGGGGGGAGGATTCGTCCCGTTGTGCAAGCCAGGATGGTCGAGGACTTCGCCCTGTAGCCACTGGCGAGCGCGTGCCAGCGCTTCCTCGTTCGATGCTCCAGCCAGGCGGCCGGCAGCTCTGTCGTGGCGCGGGCCTCGATGCTACGTTTAGGTCATGACGCGAGCCGAGCTGCATCGCCTTGTGGACGAGCTTCCGGAGGAGAGCGTGGACGCCGCCGGGGTTCTGCTGACGCGCGCGAAGGATCCAATGGTGGCGACCCTCGAGGCCGCGCCGTTCGACGACGAGCCCTACACCGGAGAGGACCGAGAGGCGTCCGAGGATGGCTGGGCGGCGTACCAGCGTGGCGAGGCGATCGACGTAGCCGAGTTGCGCGCGGAGTCCGAACCTGACGCCTGAACTGCCCTCGTGGGACGCGGTCGTCGCGCCCGCCGCGGCGAAGGCCCTGCGCAAGCTCCCTCGCAACGAACGAGAGCGCATCCTCACGGCGATCCAGCGTCTACCCGCGGGCGACGTGCGGAGTCTCAAGGGCCGGCGAGGCGAGTGGCGTCTGCGCATCGGCGACTGGCGAGCCATCATCCGTCTGGATCAAGAGGCCAACGTGATCGTGGTGACGGCCGTCAAGCCGCGTGGTGGCGCATACGACCGCTGAGCGGCGAGGGCTGTTTCGTCGGGTGAGAAAGATGCCGCCCGTCTTTGCACGGACAGCATGGCGGGGGGAGGATTCGAACCTCCGAAGGCAGAGCCAACGCGTTTACAGCGCGTCCCCTTTGACCGCTCGGGAACCCCGCCGGGGGTGAGGAAGTGTAGAACGTACACGGCGACCGGATCGGTCGCCGTGCTTGGCTGCCGCCGGTTTACGACGCCTCGCGCAGCTGCTGGGCTTCGGGGAGCGTTTGCAGCTTTTTGAGCGTGCGGTTCTCGATCTGGCGGACGCGCTCGCGGGTGATGTTGAAGGCGCGGCCGACCTCCTCGAGCGTGCGCGAGCGCCCGCCGACGATGCCGTAGCGCATCTCGATGACCTCGCGCTCGCGCCGCGGCAGGCAGGCGAGCACGCGGGTGACGTTCTCGCGGCGCAGGGCCTCGGAGGCGATCTCGAAGGGCGATTCGGCGGAGACGTCCTCGACGAAGTCGGCGAGCGCGGAGTCGTCCTCCTCGCCGACGGGCTTCTCGAGCGAGATGGGCTGCTGGGTGATGCGCATGATGTCGCGCACCTCGCGCACGGTGCAGTCGAGCTCGGTGGCGAGCTCGGCGGGGCTGGGCTCGCGCCCGAGCTGCTGGATGAGCCGCCGTTCGGCGTGGATGAGCTTGTTGAGCCGCTCGACCATGTGCACGGGGATGCGGATCGTGCGGCCCTTGTCGGCGAGCGAGCGCGTGACGGCCTGGCGGATCCACCAGGTGGCGTAGGTGGAGAACTTGTAGCCGCGGCGGTAGTCGAACTTCTCGACGGCGCGGATCAGCCCGAGCGAGCCCTCCTGGATGAGGTAGAGCAGCGTCAGCCCGCGGCCGACGTAGCCCTTGGCGATGGACACGACGAGGCGCAGGTTGGCCTCGACCATGTGCTGCTTGGCGGCGACGTCGCCGCGCTCGATGCGCTTGGCGAGCGCGACCTCCTCTTCGGCGCTGAGCAGCGGCACGCGCCCGATCGAGCGCAGGTACAGCCGCAGCGAGTCGAGGCTGGGCTCGACCGCGAGGTCGACTTCGGGCCGCCGCAGCTCCTCCAGGCGCGCGTGCAACTCGCCGGCGCGTTCGTGCTCGTCGTCCTGCTCGTCGGCGCCGGCGAGGCCGTGCTCGGGCGGCGCGACGGTCAGCGGATCGTCGGCGGCGCCGTCGTGGGCGCGGGTCCCGGACCCGGGCCCGGGGCCGTGCGCGTGCAGCTCGGGCGCGGCATCGCCGGCGGCCAGCACCTCGATCCCGTGCTCCTCCAGGTAGCTCAGCAGATCGTGCGTCTGCTGGCTGGAGAGCTCGGCCTCCTCCAGCGCGGTCGCCAACGCGTCCGCTGTCAGGAATCCCCTCTCCTGGGACTCGGCGATGATCCCGTGCAGCTCCTCCAACTCGACCACGGCTGTGTCCGTGGCCCCCAACAGACCCTCAAGCTTCTCGCTCAACTGGCCTCCCAACGACCCAATCCGACCCCATCGCAGCGGGTGATCCGCTACGACCTCCCCAGCTCTCCGCTAAGCCTCCTGTGCGTTGCGTTGTATCGGTTCGTCTCGTTGCGTCTCGCCGGCTCCCGAGCCCTTCCTACCCCACGTTCCGTGAACGGGCTCGTTCGGCTGAGTGGCGATTGATACCAGAAATCCGCGGCGGGGGTGTCCGCTTGCCGCCGCCCGTCGCCGGCGGGCCCCCCGCGCGCTAGGCTTGGCCGCGGTGCGGGCGACACGGCCGACCTCCACGCTGTCTCCCACCAGGGGCTCGGGCGACGACGTCCAGGCGCGCGAGCCGGGCATCCCGGTGGGGCTGTCGCGCGTGGGCGTGAGCGGCGTGGAGAAGGTGGTGCGCATCCACGACGAGCTGTTCCTGGCGCGGTTGGACTGCTACGTGGACCTCAGCCGCGACCAGAAGGGCGCGCACATGTCGCGCTTCGACGAGGTGGTCAACGAGGCGATCGGCGAGGTGGTCCTGAGCGAGTCTCCGTTCCGGGCGGAGACGCTCGCGCGCCACATCGCGGAGCTGGTGCGCGCGCGCCAGGGCGCGGAGCGCGCGGAGGTGACGATCGCGGCGCGCTATCCGGAGCACAAGCGGGCGCCGGTGTCGGGCATGCAGACGCAGGAGATCTACACGCTGCACGGGCGCGCGGTGGCGTTCGAGCACGGCACGCGCGGCACGGTGGGCGTGTCGGCGACGGGCATGACGGCGTGCCCGTGCGCGCAGGAGCTGGTGGCGGCGCGCGCGCGCGAGCGGCTGCTCGCGCAGGACTTCTCCGCCGAGCAGATCGATCGGATCCTGGAGAGCGTGCCGGTGGCCACCCACAACCAGCGCGGGCTGGCGACGCTGCAGATCGGCTGCACGGAGGAGTGCGCGGCGGAGATCGACGCGGCGACGCTGCTGGCGATCGCGGAGGCGAGCATGTCGTCGGAGATCTACGAGCTGATGAAGCGCTCGGACGAGGTCGAGGTGGTGGAAAAGGCGCATCGCCGCCCGCGCTTCGTGGAGGACTGCGTGCGCGAGATGCTCGCCGGTGTGGTGCGCACGTTCACGGAGCTCGACGGCGAGAGCTTCGTGTCGGCGCGCCAGGAGAACCTGGAGACGATCCACCAGCACAACGTGATCGCCGAGCGCCACGGCCTGCTGTCGGAGCTGCGCGCGGAGATCGACTCGGGCGTGCCGAGCGCCCACCAGACGACGCTGGAGGAGTGGCTGAACGCGGGCGCGTAGCGCGTCAGCCGTCGACGGGAGCGCCGGACTGCTGCATGCGCCGGCGCAGGCCGAAGAAGTAGTCGAGCCCGGAGAGCACGGTGACGAGGACGGTGAGGTACAGCAGCGCGCTCACCCACACGGGCTGGCCGTGGACGGCGATGACGGCGAGGATGGCGGCGATCTGCAGGCAGGTCTTGACCTTGCCGAAGATGCTGGCGGCGATGACGACGCCGGCCTGGGTGGCGCCGAGGCGCAGGACGGTGACGGCGAGCTCGCGCGTGATGATGACCATGGCGATCCACGCGGCGAGGCGGTGCAGGGAGACGAGCGAGATGAGCGCGGCGACGATGAGCAGCTTGTCGGCGAGCGGGTCCATGAGCTTGCCGAAGGTGGTGATGGAGTCGCGGGCGCGCGCGAGGTAGCCGTCGATGAAGTCGGTGAGCGAGGCGAGCGCGAAGACGATGGCGGCGATGACGTCGCCGTCGGGCGTGTTGCCGAGCAGCGCGACGACGAGCGCGGGCACGAGCATGATGCGCAGCACGGTGAGCAGGTTGGGGAGGTTCAGCGGGAACACGGCTGTTGCCATTATGTCCGGAACCACGTCTTTTGAGGAACCACCGACCCGATACCCTGACGGGCACATGCAGGAGTTGAGAAGATGATCACTCGCACGCTCGGACCGGACGGCCCGGAGGTCTCGGCGATAGGCCTGGGCTGCATGGGAATGTCGGCGTTCTACGGCGCGGCGGACGAAGACGAGGCGACGCGGACGATCCACCGCGCGCTGGATCTCGGCTGCAACTTCCTGGACACGTCGGACATGTACGGCCCGCACACGAACGAGCGGCTGGTCGGCCGCGCGATCAAAGGCCGCCGTGAGGAGGTGTTCCTGGCGACGAAGTTCGGGATCAAGATCGAGCCGGGTCCGGACGGGACGCCGATCCGCTCGATCGACGGCAGGCCGGAGTACGTGCGCGCGGCGTGCGAGGCGTCGCTGCGGCGCCTGGGGGTGGAGCACATCGACCTGTACTACCAGCACCGCGTCGACCCGAAGACGCCGATCGAGGAGACGGTGGGCGCGATGGCGGAGCTGGTGGCCGCGGGCAAGGTCCGCCATGTTGGGCTGTCGGAGGCGAGCGCGCAGACGATCCGCCGGGCGCACGAGGTGCACGAGATCACGGCGGTGCAGAGCGAGTACTCGCTGTGGACGCGGGACGTGGAGCCGGAGATCATGCCGACGCTGGATGAGCTGGGGATCGCGCTGGTGGCGTACTCGCCGCTGGGCCGCGGCTTCCTGTCGGGGCGCTTCAGCTCGCCGGAGGAGCTCGACGAGGGCGACTTCCGCCGCTACGGGCCGCGCTTCACGGGCGAGAACCTGCTGGAGAACCGCAAGCTGGCGGAGATCGTGCGCGAGCTGGCGTCGGAGAAGGGGCTGACGCCGGGGCAGCTGGCGCTGGCGTGGGTGCTGCACAGGGGCGAGCACGTCGTGCCGATCCCGGGCACCAAGCGCGTGTCCTACCTGGAAGAGAACGTGGCGGCGGCGGACGTGCGGCTGAGCGAGGAGGAGGTCGAGCGCATCGCGGAGACGGTGCCGACGGCGACGGGCGCGCGCTACGACGAGCAGGGGATGCGCTCGGTCAACCTCTGAGGCGAGCGGCCGCGTGCGCGTGGGCGCCGTGCCGACCCCGAGCGCGGTTGACCTGGGCGGTGATGCGCTTGACGAGGTGGGGGAGGGCGGCGTCCGCCTGCGCCTGGGTGATCGCGCCTGCGGCGACCCTGCTGGAGAGCGTCGCCTTCCTGGCGGCGACGAGCGCTTCGACGAGGCCCGCCTGGGACCTGCCGCCGGTCGCGTTGGCGACCTGGGCGAGCGTCTTGCCCGAGCGCAGGTCGGCGCGGAGCTGGGCTGGGCTCACGCCGAGGTAGCTCGCGGCCGCGGACAGGCCCCGACCGCGATGGCGCGTCCGGGCGCCCGCCAGGCCGCCCGCGCGGTCGACCTCGGCGGTGACCCGGCTGGGCAGGCTGGCGCCGGCTTCGGTCAGCCTTTGCCTGCCGGCGGCGTCGAGCGCTGCGATGAGGCCGGCTTGGGACCTGCCGCCGGTCGCGTCGGCGATCTCGGCGAGGGACTTCCCCGAGCGCAGCTGGCCGCGCAGCTGCGCGGGGCTGACGCCGAGATAGCCGGCGGCGGTCGCGAGCGCGCCGCCGTTGCGGCGATGGGCGGCCGGGTGATGGGCGGCGGGCTGCGCGGCGGAGACGACGGCGGCGGTCGCGCCGGCCAGCACGGCGATCGCGGCAACGCCCATCAGAAGCTTGTGCTCGAGTCTGCGTCTCACGTGTCCTCCCGGTGGCTGCGAATGTCCGGCCCCGGACATTGTGCACTTGCGTCCTAAAGACGGCGCACGCTGGGGCGTAAACGCTTGCTAAGCGGGGGCCGGCGCGAGCGCGCGTCAGTATCCGACGGAGTAGAAGCTGATGTGGCGGCAGCCGTGCAGCTTCCAGTGCGCCAGCGCGTGGTGGCTGGTGAAGACGACGATGTGCGGGTTTTCGCAGTGGATCACGCCGGAGTCCTCGTGGGCGTGCACGACGGTGCGCGGGTTGGTGCCGGTCCAGACGTAGTTGAAGGTGTCGTTGGCGTAGATGAAGTTAGGGCCGTCGCCGGCGTGGATGACGGCCGTCTGGGAGGACGGCCAGCCGGAAGGGTGGTAGTCGCCCCAGATGACGTCGCCGACTTCGCCGCCGTAGATCGTGTCGTCGCCGTAGCCGCCCAGCAGGTAGTTGTGGACGTGGGGCCTGCCGGTGAGCGTGTGATGGCGTCCGGCGGGACCCTTGTCCATCACCAGATGCTCGTCGCGCGGCCAGCCGGCGTGGCTGGTCATGGCCAGCGCGGGCGCCGCGAGCGCGATGGCGGCGAGCAGCGCCGCGCCGGCGATCGCCGGCGATGCGCGCGACAGTCGAAGGGTCGGGCGATGGCTCACGGCAGCTCGAGGCATGTTCGTTGCATCGTCGCGCTGGCCTCTATCCCGACGTTATTCGCGCGAACTCGCACATGCGGCCACCGCGGGGCCCGGCGGGCGGAGCGGGGCGAAGGGGCCGGGCGAACGGGCCGGTCGCGAGCCCGGAGCCGGGCGAAGGGGCCATGCGAACGGGCCGGTCGCGAGCCGCGTGCGAGCGCGCGCCCGCGCACGCGCGGCGGCGAGCGCTAGGGTGGGGCCATGCCACTGATCCCGATGGTCATAGAGCGGACGGCGCGCGGCGAGCGCGAGTTCGACATCTACTCGAGGCTGCTGAACGAGCGCATCATCTTCCTGGGCACGCCGATCGACGACCAGGTGGCGAACCTGGTGGTGGCGCAGCTGCTGCACCTGGAGAGCGAGGACCCGGAAAAGGACATCTCGCTGTACATCAACTCGCCGGGCGGCTCGATCTACGCGGGGCTGGCGGTGTACGACACGATGCAGTTCGTCAAGCCGGACATCAGCACGATGTGCGTGGGCGTGGCGATGTCGATGGGCTCGCTGCTGCTGGCGGCCGGCGCGAAGGGCAAGCGCGCGGCGCTGCCCAACTCGCGCATCCTCATCCACCAGCCGTCGGCGGGCTTCGAAGGGCAGTCGACGGACATCGAGATCCACGCGCGCGAGATCCTCAAGGTGCGCGAGCGCATCGACGAGATCTACGCGGAGCACACGGGCAGGCCGAAGGAGGAAGTGCGGCGCGACATGGAGCGCGACCGCTTCTTCACCGCCGAGCAGGCGCTCGAGTACGGCATGATCGACCGCGTGCTCGAGAGCCACTGAGCGCGGCGCAGGCCTCCGCGCGCTCGTCTTCATGGGGCCGGCTCGGGCCGGCCCGCTCGGGGTCGCGGGGTGGGCTCGCCGTGCGGGCGGTCAGGCGATCGCGTGCTCGATCGCGCCGAGGCGCTCGATCTCGATGCGCACGACGTCGCCGCTGGCGAGGAACGCGGGCGGGTCCTGGCCGATGCCGACGCCGGAGGGGGTGCCGGTGAGGATCACGTCGCCTGGGTGCAGCGTGCACGTCTCGGAGACGAACTCGATCAGCTCGGGCACGGAGAAGATCAGGTTGGACGTGTTGGAGTCCTGGCGCAGCTCGCCGTTGACCCACGTGCGCAGCGCCAGCGCGTGCGCGTCGGGGACGTCGTCGGCGGTGGTGATCCACGGGCCGTACGGGCAGAAGCCGTCGGCGCCCTTGGCGCGCGTCCACTGCGGCTCGCGGCCCTGCAGGTCGCGCGCGGTGACGTCGTCGGCGACCGCGTAGCCGGCGACCGACCGCGCGGGCCCCATGATCACCGCGAGCTCGCCCTCGTAGTCCAGGCGCCTGACCGCCTGCGGGCAGTGCACGGGGGCGTTCGGCGGCGCGGCGGAGGAGGGCAGCTTCATGAACACGAGCGGCTGCGCGGGCGCCTCGCCGCCGGTCTCGCGCACGTGGTCGGCGTAGTTCAGGCCGATGCCGAAGATCGCCCTCGGCTCGGGCACTGGCGCGAGCAGCGTGACCTCCGCCAGCGCCCACGACGGACCCTCGACGGGCGCCGCCTCGGGGTCGGCCAGCCGGTCGAGCACCGTCAGGTCCTCCTGCGCGTGCGCGTACACGCGCTCGTCGCCGTGCTCGCCGCGCACCTCGCCCGCGCGGGGAGTGTCGGAGCCGGGAGGCAGGAACGTGGCCAGGCGCATCTGTACGGGAGGATATTGTCGCGGGCGCTCCATGGCTGGCCTGACCCCCCTCGAGCGCTCAGCCCTGCTGGCGATCACCGTGCTCACCGCGCTCGCCGGCGTGGCCGACTACGGCTCGTGGTCCGCCGTGCCGCGCTTCGCCGTCGCGACGCTCGCGCTCGCGGGGCTCGCGTGGGTGGTGTCGTTCGCCACCGAGCAGCTCGGCGAGCGCTTCGGGCCGGGCGTCACCGGCATGATGCAGTCGACGCTCGGCAACCTGCCGGAGCTGTTCGTCGTGATCTTCGCGCTGCAGAAGGGCGAGCTCGTGGTCGCGCAGACGGCCATCATCGGGTCGATTCTCGCCAATGCGCTGCTAGTGCTCGGCCTTGTGATCGTTGTCGGCGCCCGCGTCGCGCCGGACGGGATCATGCGCTTTTCCACGCGTCTGCCCAGGGACACCGCGACGCTGCTGCAGGTCACCGTGTTCATCATCGTGCTGCTCGGGTTATCGCTGGCGGCCCACGACCCGGCGAGCCATCACGTCGACTCGATCTCGGCCATCGGGGCGGTCTGCCTGCTGGTCGTCTACGCCACCTGGGTGGT
>JBKQHH010000036.1:0-72856 GCA_052148875.1 Solirubrobacteraceae bacterium | reverse complement strand
CCTCCAGGTAGGCCATTGCGTCCTCGTTGTCGACGTCGAAGCGCTCGAGCAGGCGCTCGATGCCCCGGCCCCTGACGGCGAACGCGCCCTCCCCAAGCCGCTCGACCTGAAAGCCTGCGCCGGCTCTAGGGCGGAACACCATGTGCTCGGCGAGCTCCTGCTCGCCTGCACGCGCGTTGCCGCTCGCGGCGCCGTCGGGTGCGCCGGTGAGGTCGGGCACGAGCCTCAACAGCAGCTCCGCCAGCTCCCGCACTCCGGCGCCGGTCGCACTCGAGGTGGCGAGCACGGGCACGTCCTCGCCGAGGCGGCCCTGCCACTCGCCGACCGCCGCGCGCGCGCGCTCCTCCGGTACGAGGTCGGCCTTCGACAGCGCCAGCACTCGCGGCAGCCGCGCGAGGCGCTCGTCGTGCGCCGCGAGCTCGCGCTCGATCGTCGCGTGGTTGGTCACCATGTCGGCCTGCTCGCCCATCGAGAGCTCAGGGGCGATGTCCAGCACGTGCACCAGCAGCCGCGTGCGCTCGACGTGCGCGAGGAAGTCGTGCCCGAGGCCGGCGCCCTCGCTCGCGCCCTCGATCAGGCCGGGGATGTCCGCGACGATCAGCTGGCGCTCCTCGCCTTCGAGCACCCCCAGCACCGGCGAGAGCGTCGTGAACGGGTAGTCGGCGACCTTTGGGGCGGCTCGCGTGAGACGCGAGAGCAGCGAGGACTTGCCCGCGTTGGGCAGACCGACGAGCCCCACGTCAGCGAGCAGCCTGAGCCGCAGCTCGAGCCAGCCTTCCTCGCCGGCAAGGCCGCGCTCGGCGAAGCGCGGCGCCTGACGCGTGGGCGTGGCGAAGCGCTTGTTGCCCTTGCCGCCGCCGCCGCCGCGCGCGATCGTGGCCGTCTGCCCGTCCGCGAGCAGCTCCCAGCGGCGCCCCAGCAGGTCCGCCGCCTCGCGCTCCTGGCCGTCCGCGCCGGCGCCGCCGTCCGGGCCGGCGCCCTCGTCTTGCCCGGCGCCCTGCGCGCCCACGATCTGTGTGCCGGGGGGAACCCTGATCGTGAGCGTCTCCCCGTCGGCGCCGTGGCGCTGCGAGCCCGAGCCGTGCCCGCCGCGTCCGGCGCGATAGTGGCTGCGGCGCTTGAAGCTCTGCAGATCGCGCAGCGAGTCGTCGCACACGACCACCACGTCGCCGCCGCGTCCGCCGTCGCCGCCGTCGGGGCCGCCGCGCGGCACGTGCGCTTCGCGGCGGAAGCTCGTGGAGCCGTCGCCGCCGGCGCCCGCCTGGACGTGGATCCTCGCGCGATCGTGAAGCATGGCGACCATCGTGACAGCACACGCGCCGTGGATCGGACGCGCGCGCCGATGCGGCTGGGCGCTGCGTGCCTGCGCGCTACTCGCCGTCGGGCAGCACGCTGACGACGCGACCGCGCCAGCCGTTGCTGAACTGCACGGTGCCGGCGGCGCGCGCGTAGAGCGTGTCGTCTTTGCCGATGCCCACGCCGGCGCCCGGCTTGAAGCGGGTGCCGCGCTGGCGCACGATGATCTCGCCGCCGGTGACAGCCTCGCCGGCGAACGTCTTGACGCCCAGGCGCTGGGCGTTGGAGTCGCGACCGTTGCGGCTCGAGCCGAGCCCCTTCTTATGAGCCATCTGCAGCCTTCTCCTTGCTCGCCGTGGGCGCCTCGCTCGGAGCGTCGGCCTGTTTGGCCTTGCTCGCTTTGGCCGCCGGTTTCGCGCCGGCGGCGGTGATCTCCGTGACCTCGATCTGGGTGAGCTCCTGACGGTGCCCGGTGCGCCGTTTGTAGCCGCGCTTGGGCTTGAACTTGAACACGCGCAGCTTCTCCCCGCGCACGTGCGCGATCACCTTCGCGGTGACCTTCACGTCCTTCAGGCCCGCCGCGTCGAACACCGCCTCATCGGAGCGGTAGAGCATCGGCTCGAGCGCCACGTCGGCGCCCTCGGCGGCGGGCAGGCGCTCCACGAGCAGCCTCTGGCCCCGCTCGACGCGGTACTGCTTGCCGCCGGTCTTCACGATCGCGTACATGTCTGTGTGGGTCTCGATTTCTGTGGCTTGGAGGGGCGGCCCTCGACCGGCTCGCGCCGGAGGAGTCCTCGCCTACTCGGGGGTCGCCTTGGCCTTGGCAGCCGAACGGCGCCGTCCGCCCCTGCGGCCACGACGCCGAGGTTTGGATTGTAGGCCATCCTCGGCCGTGTCGTCCTGGGGCGCGTCGGCGTCCTCGCGCGAGGCGTCCTCGGCGGCGTCCGCGCTGGCGAGCGCCTGCACCGCCGGCTCCTCCTCCGGCTCGGTGTCGATCGCGGTCGGCGACTCGCTCAGCCCGGCTTCGCGCCGCGCCTCCGCGTCCTCGGTGTCGACGGACGCGCGGCGCCGGCGCGCGCGCGGCTCGGACTGCCCCGAGCCGCCGCGTCCGCCGCCGGCGGCGGCGGAGCGACGCTTGCGCCCGTTGGCGCGTGTGTCCACGGCGCGCACCGGCGCGGTGATCACCTCGCCGGACTCGTCCAGCAGCAGCGCGCTGGCGGCCGTGCGGCCGACCTGGTCGATGCGCACCATCCGCTTCTCGCCCACATACGGCGAGGCGCCGGCGATCGAGATGATGTAGCCGTCGATTTTCGCGACGGCGTCGTCGACGTCGTACATGTGCGGCTCGACGATCTCGACGAGCACCTCGTCGCCCTGGCGGAAGGGCAGGGCCCGCTCCTCGACCTCCGCGCGCGTGCCCATGAACGTGATCGCGAAGTGATCCAGCGTGAGGCCTTCGGAGCCCTCGAACAGGAACGACTTGCCGGTCTGCGCCTCCAGCGCGTGCAGCACGCGCGAGCCGTGGCCGGTGAACTGGGTGCTGACGCGCGGGTTGATCTGCACCAGGAACGCCTCCGCCTCCGGATGTTCCGCGGCGACGTCGCGTAGCCTGCGCTCGAACTCGATCGCGATCGTCTCCTCGGAGCGGATCACGCCCTCGCCCTCGCACGTGGGACACGGGCGACTCATGATCTCGCGCACGCCCTCGGTGACGTTCTGGCGGGTCATCTCGACGAGGCCGAGCTTGGAGATCTCCGCGGTGAACGTCTTCGTGCGGTCCTCGTCGAGCGTCTTGCGCAGCGTCTTCATGACCGCGTCGCGGTTGCGCGCGCGCGCCATGTCGATGAAGTCGATCACGATGATGCCGCCGATGTCGCGCAGCCGCAGCTGGTTGACGACCTCCTCGGCGGCCTCCAGGTTGGTCTTGGTGATCGTGTCCTCGAGGCCCGCGCCCTTGCCGCGGCCGATGAAGCTGCCCGAGTTGACGTCGATCACGGTCAGCGCCTCGGCGTAGTCGATGATCAGGTAGCCCCCGCTGGGCAGGTCGACGCGCCGCGAGAGCACGCCTTCGATCGCCTTGTCCACGCGGTATGCCTCGAACAGCGGCTCCTGCTCCTGCCACAGCTCGACCCGCTCGACCAGCTCTGGGGCGGTGCGCGTGAAGAACGACACCAGGCGGTGGTACTGCTGCTCGTCGTCGACGATCGCGCGCTCGAAGTGCGCGGAGAAGATGTCGCGCACGACGCGCACCGACAGGTCGGCCTCCTGGAAGACCAGATCCGGCGCGACGGTCTCCTGCACGCGTTTGACGAGCACCTCGTGGAGCTTGTGCAGGTACTTCAGCTCGCGCTCGAAGTCCTCGCGCTTGGCGCCGTGGGCTGCGGTGCGCACGATCACCCCGCCGCCGTCGGTCTGCAGGTTCGCGGTCTGCCGGCGCAGGCGTTCGCGCTCTTTGTCCTCCAGGCGCCGCGAGACGCCCACGCCCTCGCCGGTCGGCGCGTACACCATGTAGCGCCCGGCGATCGTCAGCTCCATCGACAGGCGCGCGCCCTTGGTCTTCAGCGGGTCCTTGACGACCTGCACGACGATCTCCTGGCCGGGCTTGAGCAGGTCCGCGATCTTGCGCCCGCCGCCTCCCCCGCGCCCGCGCCTGGGCGTCTCGACGCCCGGCAGCACGATCTCGTCGACGTGCAGGAAGCCGTTCTTCTCGAGGCCGATGTCGACGAACGCGGCCTCCAGGCCGGGCAGGACGTTGTCGACCTTGCCCTTGTAGATGTTGCCGACGATCGAGCGTCCGCCGCGGCGCTCTATGTAGAGCTCAGCGACGCGATAGCCGGCCTCCGGGCCCCCGCCGCGCTTGCGGCTGCTGGCCGCTTTGCGAGCGGCGGAGGAGGAACGCGAGGCGGCGGGCGTTCCGCTCGCCTCCAGAAGCGCCACGCGCGTCTCCGCGCGGTCGACGCTGACAAGCACTTGCTTTTTCAATTTGATCCAGTCTTTCGGTATGGAGATGGGCCGAGCATCGGGCGCCAAGGCGCCGGGGCGGCGAGCTTGCGCGCACCCGGAGCGCCCGTTGGCAAGCGCCTAGCGCGAAGTGGCGCTGAGGGTCTGATGAGGGATGCTCGGCGAACATTGAGGTCTAGTAGCGCAGTACGCGACCCTTCATCGCTGCTGAGGTGCGCGCCTGGACATAGATCGATTGCAGCAGGCCAACGCTCAGCAGGGTGGCGATCACCGACGAGCCGCCGTAGCTCATGAGCGGAAGCGTGACGCCGGTGATGGGCATGATCCCGATAGTCATCCCTACGTTGACGAAGACCTGGAACATGAGCATAGCTGCTACGCCGGCGGCGATCAGGGAGCCGAACAGGTCCTTGGCCATCACCAGCACGCGCAGCGTGCGCGACAGCAGCAACGCGTACAGCAGCAGCACGAGCCCGGCGCCGACGAAGCCGTACTTTTCGCCGAGCGCCGCGAACACGAAGTCGGTGTCGCTCTCGGGCACGAAGCCGTAGGGCACCTGGCTGGCGTTCGCGCCCCGGCCGGTCTTGCCGCCGGAGCCGATCGCGATCTTCGACTCCTGCTGCTGATAGGAAGGATCGGTGGATTCGGCGCCTTCCTTCTGCACGTTCGAGCTCGGATGCAGGAAGGCCGTCAGCCGTTCCGTCTGGTAGGGCTTGAGCACGTGCACGCCGACGGCGGGGGCGGCGACGAGCACGAACGCGATCGCCACGCACACGAGCGCCGCGAGACCCGCCAGGTGCCGCCAGGACGTGCCCGCCACGAACAGCAGCATGCAGGCGATCGTCATGTACACCAGCCCCGAGCCGAGGTCGGGCTGGGCGATCACGAGCATGGTGGGCACGAGCGCGACGATCAGCACGCGAACGGTCGTGTCGCGCTCGCGCAACCGCCGCGAGCGGTCGACGATGAACGCCGAGAGCGCCACGATCAGCAGGATCTTGCCGACCTCGGAGGCCTGGAAGGAGAACAGCGGGAAGTTGATCGAGCGCACCGCGCCTTTCACCGAATGGCCGAGGCCGAGCACCGCGAGGATGCTGAAGACCAGCGCCCCGTAGATCACGTTCCTGTAGCGACGCAGGCGCGCGTAGTCCAGGCGCGAGAGGCCGACCATCAGCACGAAGCCGATCGCCAGGTAGATCGCCTGGCGATCGACGTAGTAGTGCGGGTTGCCTTTGACCAGGTTGCGCGTGGCTGCGCTCAGCGTGACGATCGAGCAGATGCCGAGCCCGACGACCGCGAGCGTCAGCAGCGGGTCCAGGGGCAGGCGCAGCGCGCGCGGCGGCGCGGCGGGGGCCTCTTCGGCGGCCTTGATCGGGCTGAGCGGGCTCACCGCGTCTTGGAGCTCCCGGCGACGAACTTCTTCGGCTTGCCGTACCACTGCGAGGCGATCAGCCGCGCGATCGGCGCGGCGGTTTCAGCGCCGAAGCCGCCTTCCTCGACGGTCACGGCGATCACGATCGGGTGCTGCGCGTTGCCGATGTAGCACATGTACCAGGACTGTTCCACGTGCCCCGTGCGTTCGGCGGTGCCGGTCTTCCCATATACCGGATCTTCTTCCTGGTTCCAGCCGGCCCACACTTCGGCGGACGTTCCCCCCTGGGCGCTGGCGGCCTCGTGGATGCCCTCCATCACGAGGCTCAGGTCTTCGTAGTTGAGGTGCACGGCGCGGCTGGGGAAGCGCAGCGTCTGCAGGAGGCTGTGGTTGGGTTCGTCGATCTGCTTGCCGAGGTGCGGGGTCACGACGGTGCCGTTGCCGCCGTTGCGATACGCGTTGGCGAGCGTCGAGTAGGCGACGGCCATCTGCAGCGGGTCGGTCAGCAGATCTCCCTGCCCGACCGCCAGGTCCATGTTGTAGCCGACCGTCCACGGCGCCCCGGGTTCGGCGACGATGTAGCACGGCTGGCCGTGGTGTTCGCGCGTGCACTTGGCTTCCAGCCTGTTCTGCTGCGCCAGCCAAGCGCGACTCGGCACGACGCCGGGGAACTCGCTCGGCAGGTCGATCCCCGTCGGCTCCCCCACCCCCAGTTCGTGGGCCTTGCGCTGGATGACTTCCCCGCCGTGTTCGTTGGCCAGCTTGCCGACGGTGAAGAAGTAGGTGTCCGAGGAGACCTTCAGCGCGTCCACGAGGTCGGCCGCGCCGTATTCGGCAAGCCCGGCGTTGCAGAACTTCTCGGTCGAGACGTAGATGCACTGGCCCGCGCCGAGCCCCTCGCTGGGGTTGATCACGCCCGCTTCGAGCGCCGCCATGGCGGTGATCGGCTTGAAGGTCGAGCCGGTGGGGTATTCGCCTTCGTCGGCCAGGTTGGTGAGCCGGCCGGGTTCGTCGCCGTGGCGACCGGCCAGCGCTTTGTATTCGGCTTCGGTCAGCGGTTTGGCGAACTTGTTCGGGTCGAAGCTCGGCGAGGAGCCCATCGCGAGCACTTCGCCGTTGAGCGGGTCGAGCGCCACGAACGCGCCCGCGATCGCCGGTTTGCCGCCGGCCTGCGCGTGTTCTTTGCCTTCCAGCAGCGCCTTTTCGCCCGCCCGCTGCAGGCCCAGGTCGAGCGTGGTCTGCAGCACGTGCCCCGCGCGCGGCGGGATCGGCGCGAGCTTGCTGGGGACGGGCTGACCTTCGGCGTTGACCGCGATCCGCTGCTTGCCCGGCACGCCGCCCAGGTAGTGGTCGTAGTAGTACTCGAGGCCCGCCTGCCCGACGATCGTGCCCGCCTGCACGCCGCGGAACGCGGGCGTCTTCAGCTCGTCTACGTTGACCGATCCGACGTAGCCGAGGATCTGCGCGGCCATTTCGCCGTCGGGGTATTCGCGAATCGCGACCGGTTCCTGCACGACCCCCGGGAATTCGTCGGCTCGCTCGCCGATCACCGTCAGCGGGCCGCGCCCCGCGTCGGTCTTGACGGTCACCTGTGCATACGGCGTCGCGGTGATGCCCTCGACGACGCGTTCGTCGATCGTGCGGGGGCTGACCCGGATCACGCTGCCCAGGCGCCTGAAGAGTTGCTCGAGCCTCACGGCCGAGCGCGCCAGCGGCGGCACCGCCACATGTGGTGGTCCGGTGGCCTGTTCGAGGCGTTCGCGCTCATGCTGCTGGGCGTGGCTCACGCGCCGCACACCGCCGAGCGCTGCCTCAAAGCCCGACAGGCGCGCGACCGCCGTCTGGCGCACGGCTTCGGCCGCGGCGAGGCTCTTCTCGTATTCCGCCACCTGGGAGGAGATGCCAGGGGGCAGCTCGTCGGGCACGATCTGCACGGCGTTGGTGACGGTGCTGCCCACGATCGCCTGGCCTTCGCGGTCGAGGATCTGCCCGCGCGGCGCGGCGATCGGCAGTTCGCGCACGCGGTTGGCATCGGCCTGCGCGACGTACTGTTCGCTGGAGAGCACCTGCAGATACCACAGGCGGAAGAAGATCACGCCGAACATCACCATCGCCACCCCGCCGATGATCGCCACGCGCAGCGCCAGCTGCGGCGAAACGGGGACGCGCGGATCGCGCGGGCGAACGGGCTCGATCGAGCTCACGGTTTGATCAGCGGGCTCAGGCCACCGGTCGTGTACGAGCGCCGGCGCCGCCGGCGGCGGGGATCGTCGGGCAGGGCGCCCTCGAGGACGCGGCGCGTCAGCGCCCACATCGGCAGGGCGACGATCGCGTTGACGAGGACCCCGAGCACGATCTGGCGCACGAGCTCGAAGCTGACGGGGGCGTCGACCCCGAGCATGAACTCCATCAGCGAGTAGCCCACGAGCGAGACGGCGCTCGCGCCCGCCCCGACGAGCAGCGGCGTGAGCGCCGCCTGGGGGTCGCGCAGCTCGCGCAGCCGTCCGCACCAGTAGCCGATCAGCGTGAACACCAGCGAGGTCAGCCCGAGCGTCTGCAGCAGCGCCAGATCGATCAGCAGCCCGACCGCGAAGCCGCATGCCGCGCCGGCGGTGGAGCCGCACATCAGCCCGATGAACGCCACGAGCAGCGCGGAGACGTCGGCGTTGACGCCGAACACGGGCACCTCGGAGACGACGCCGATCTGGAAGAAGACGACGAGCAGCGCGAACGCGGCCACGCGCAACGCCAGCGACCCGGACGCGGCGCCGGTCATCCGCCCACCTGCGTGGAGGCGAGCTGTTCGCCGGCCGCACCGCTGGCCTGTCCCGCGGGCAGGCTGGCGGCCAGGCGGCTGAGATTCGACGGCTTCGTTCCCGCTCCCGCGGTGAGCACCTGCACGATGTCCAGGTCGTGCAGGTTGGCGGACGGGTGCACGGTGACGGACTCGTAGGCGCTTTCTTCGTTGACTGACGTGACCTGCCCGATCAGCAGCCCCGGCGGGTACAGCGATTCGTAGGGAGGGGGCGCGACCGTGCCCGACGTGACGACGTAGTCGCCGACGTTGGCCTGGTTGGCTGGCAGGTACTGCAGCAGCAGGGCGCCCGGTTCGCCGACTTTGGGCTGCAGCAGCCCGGTGGCGTCGCTCGTGCCGACCCGCGCCGAGACGCCCATCGAGCTGTCCGTGATGAGGTCGACGAGGGCGCCGTCGGAGGCCACCTGGGCGACCTTGCCGATGAGGCCTTCGCCGTTGATCACCGGGTCGTTGACCTGCACGCCGGCCGATTCGCCCTTGTCGATCGTGACCGTCGAGTACCACAGGTTCGGGTCTTTCCAGACCACTTCGGCGGTGACCGGGTGGTAGTCGCCCACGCCGAGCTGGTCGAGGTGGAACAGCGCGATCAGCTGGTGGTTGGTGCGTTTTTCTGCCTGGGCGGCGACCAGTTCGCGGCGCAGTTTCTCGGTCTGCTTGAGCGATTGGGCGAGCTGGCTTTTCGCGTGCAGCGTGTTGCCGAACCAGCTGAACAGGTCGCGCACCGGCTTCAGCGCCTTGTTGGCGCCGTCCTGGATCGGCGAGACGACCGTCAGGAAGTCACGCTGCACCGCATGCAGGCGACCGCTCGGGGACTCGCCGAAGTAGGCCGTCAGAAGCAGCAGGGAGAGCACGACGAGCAGCGCAAGGACCGCTCGTCGACGCCGTACCGTCTTGTCGTACACCGATTACTACCTTCCGGAGCGTTCACGCGACAGACTACCCACGAGACGAGCGGCCCGTCACACACCTAGCGCCGGCGCCGGTTGCGCGAGGTGCGGTTCGAGCGGTGGATCGCCTCGAACTCCTCGAGCGAGCGCCCCGAGCCGACCGCGACGCACGTCAGCGGCGACTCGGCCAGGTGCGCGGGCATCTGCGTCTCCTCGCGCAGGCGCTCGTCGAGACCCTGCAGCAGCGAGCCGCCACCGGCGAGCATGATGCCGCGGTCCATGATGTCCGAGGCGAGCTCCGGCGGGGTGCGATCGAGCGTCTCCTTGACCGCTTCGATGATCTGGTTCAGCGGCTCCTCGAGCGCCGTGCGGATCTCCTCGCTGGTCAGCACGACCGTCTTGGGCAGGCCGGCGACCATGTCGCGCCCACGGATCTCGGCCTGCAGCTCCTCGGCCATCGGGCACGCCGAGCCGATCTCGAGCTTCAGCTCCTCGGCGGTCTGCTGGCCGATCAGCAGCTTGTACTCTTTCTTGGCGTAGTTGATGATCGCCTCGTCCATCTCGTCGCCGCCCACGCGGATCGACTGCGAGACGACGATCCCGCCGAGCGAGATGACCGCGACCTCAGACGTGCCGCCGCCGATGTCGACGACCATCGAGCCCGTGGGCTCGCCCACCGGCAGTCCGGCGCCGATCGCCGCCGCCATCGGCTCCTCGATCAGGTAGGCCGTGCGCGCCCCCGCCGACAGGCACGCCTCCTCGACGGCGCGCTTCTCCACGCCGGTCACCCCCGACGGCACGCACACGACCACGCGCGGGTGCGCCCAGCGGTTCTGGTGGACCTTCTGGATGAAGTGCCTGAGCATCTGCTCGGTCACGTCGAAGTCGGCGATCACACCGTCCTTGAGGGGGCGGATCGCCTGGATCGTCCCGGGCGTGCGCCCGAGCATGCGCTTGGCCTCGATGCCGACGGCGTGCACTTCGCCGGTGCGCGAGTCGATCGCCACGACGCTCGGCTCCGAAAGCACGATGCCCCGCCCGCGGACGTAAACGAGCGTGTTCGCCGTACCCAGGTCGACCGCCATGTCACGGCCGCCGAATCCTGTCAGATAGCTGAAGATGCCCATATAAAGAGAGAGGGGGGCACGTTCAGATCCGGTCCGGCGTCGTCGCTTCGCGACACGCTCGGAGGCCAGCATTCATCGGGGCGTACCCGAGGGGCAGTCTAGCGGACTCCCCCGCTCGCCCTCAAAATATGCGATCGGATTTGCAGATCTGGCGGCGTGGGCGCGCGGATGAGAACCGGGTCTACGATCCCGGCTCGCATCCCGGCTCGCCGGCAGCTCGGGGATCGGCGAGCAGCTCCGGGTAGATGTCGAGCAGCGTCGCCAGCGGCAGGCCGACGACGTTCTCCACTTCGCCGTCGACCCTCAGCGCCAGCGCCGCGCCGGCGCCCTGGATGGCGTAGCCGCCCGAGCGTCCGCGCCACTCCTCCGTGCCGAGATACCAGTCGAGCAGCTCCTGGTCGAGCGCCCTGAACGTGACCTTCGTGCGCGCCACGGCCGTACGCTCGACGTCCCCCGATCGGCCATCCGCGATCACCACCGCCAGCCCGCTGAGCACCTCGTGCGTGCGCCCCCCGAGCGCGCTCAGCGTCTCGCGGGCGGCGGCCGCATCGGGCGGCTTGCCGTAGATCACGCCCTCGAGCACCACGATCGTGTCGCAGCCGAGCACCGTCTCCGGCGCGCCCGTGCCCGCGCGGCGCGCCGCGCGGGCCTTGCGCAGCGCGTTCTCGACGGCCACCGCCGCGGGGTCCGCTCCCTGCTCGAGCTCGCTCGCGTCGGGGGCCCTGACCGTGAACGGGACGCCCAGGCGCTCGAGCAGGGCCCGCCGTTGCGGCGAGCGCGAGGCGAGGACGAGGGAGAGCGGTGCGCGGACGGCTGCCACCTGTGCGGGCGGGCTCTACAGGTCCGGGAAGAACAGGCCGGCCTCGCGCGCTGCGGACTCCGGCGAATCGGACCCGTGGACCATGTTGGCCCCCATCTCGATCGCGAAGTCGCCGCGAATGCTGCCGGGGGCCGCCTCGAGCGGATTGGTCGCGCCGATCAGCTGTCGCGCCGCCTTGACCGCGTCGGTCCCCTCCAGCACCATTGCGACGATCGGGCCCGAGGTGATGAAGTCGACCAGCTCGCCGAAGAACGGCCGCTCGGCGTGCTCGGCGTAGTGGCGCTCGGCGAGCTCCCGCGGGACGGTCATGTGCCGCAGGGCGAGGATGCGCAGGCCCTTGTGCTCGAAGCGGGCGACGATCTCGCCGGTCAGGCCGCGTGCGAAGGCGTCGGGCTTTACGAGGATCAGCGTTCGGTCCATGGGTTCCTTTGGTCGGTCTGGAAGGGTGCCGCTCGGTCTCGATGCAAGCGTGCTGCTCAGGTGCTCGGGCGCGCGCGACCGCCGGGACGCCCGGCGCGCGAGGAGCCGCGCGGCCTGGCGGCCGCCGGCTCGGAGGCCAGCGCGGACTCGGCCGGCTCCGCCTCGGCCTGCTCGGGGGGAGCTGGCGCGGCGCCGAGCTCGGTCACGTCGCTCTCCACCGCGGGCGCGCTGCGGCGCCGACGCGAGCGCGGCGCCGAGAGACCCGGGACGTCGGCCTCGCAGTAGGGGCAGATGGTCCATGCCTGGTCGAGCGGACGCGAGCAGCTCGCGCAGCGCTCCTTGAGCTTGCGCAGACAGCTGGGGCAGCGGATGAAGTCGCGCTCCACGCGGTAGCTGCAGTGGGGGCAGAGCGCCTGCTCGAGCTGGTGCAGGCGCGCCTCGGCGGCCTGCGTCTCCAATTCCCGCTCATGCACGTCCTCCAGGTACTCGGGAGGGCGCAGGATCATGTAGATGATCGTGCCCACGAACGGGAACAGCGACGCCGCGGTGGCGCAGCCGATGAGCATCGGATCGAGGATCCGGCGGCGCGCGTCGGCGTAGGTCCAGTAGATCAGCGAGAAGTACAGGACGGCGACGAACAGAATCAGCAGGTCGACGGCCAGGTTCAAGCCGCTGCTTTCGATTCCGAAATATGCCAGGGGGAGCATCGGCCGGCTGAGTTTAGAGAAACAGGCGGCCGAAGCCGTAGCCAGCGGCGAAGAATACGAGGATCACGAGCGCGACGATCAGCGCGACGGCGCCGATCATCGTGAGCACGGACGGACCGTCGTCGTTCATCCGCTGGAGCTCCGTCGACCGGCCCGCGCCGACGGCACGGAATCCGCGCGCCCGAGCCAGCCGAGCAGGTCGCCGACGAGATACACCGACCCGGTCGCCAGCACGGCGCCACCGCGTTCGCCGGCCCAGCGGCGCGCGTGCTCGAGCGCCCGCGACGGCTTTGGCTCGGATGCGCTCGCCTCGAAGCCGAGCTGACGCGCGAGCGACTGCAGCGCGGCGGGCGAGAGCGCGCGGCCACTCGGCGGCGCGGTGAACCACGCCCGCTCGACGACCGGCAGCAGCGCCGCGAGCATGCCGGCCGCGTCCTTGTCCTCGAGCACGCCGAGCACGAGCGCGATCGGCTGCTCGCCGCCTGCCTGCCTGCCTGCGCCCGCCTGGGTGTGCCCGCCTGGGTGCGCCCCAGAGGGTGTCCCCGCGAGGGGGAGCACATCCGGGAGCGCCTCGACGAGGGCTGCGACGGCGTCGGGGTTGTGCGCGCCGTCGAGGACCGTCGGCGGGTCCTCGCCCACCAGCTGCAGGCGCCCGGGCACCTCCGTGCGGGCGGCGGCGTGCGCGACCGCCTGCTCGTCCAGCCCGATGCCGAGCGTCCGCAGGTACGCCTCGGCGGCGGCGCGGGCGAGGGCGAAGTTGCGCCGCTGGAAGGCGCCGCGGGCGAGCAGCTGCATGGACGGCGGCGTCGGGCGCGGCCGCACGATCCACGCCCCGCGCTCGCGCGCGATCCTTTCGGCGACCGCCAGCGCCGGCGCCGCGAGGTCGTCTGCGAGCACGAGCGCCGTCCGCGGGCGCACGACCGCGAGCTTCTCCTCGGCGATGTCCTTGACGGTCGGGCCCAGCCAGCGCGTGTGCTCGAGACCGACGTTCGTGAGCACCGTGACCTGTGAGTCGATCACGCTCGTCGCGTCGTAGCGCCCGCCGAGCCCGGCCTCCACGACGGCCACGTCCACCTGCTGGCGGGCCATCTCCCACAGCGCGGCGGCGGTCAGCAGTTCGAACTGGGTGACGTGGTCGTCCTCGGCGAGCGTGCGGTTGACGCGCTCGGCCGCCCACGACGCGCGCCCGATCGCCGCGGCGAACGCCTCCCTGTCCAGCTCGCGGCCGTCGACGAGGACGCGCTCGCGATAGGAGACCAGGTGCGGGGAGAGATAGGCCCCGGTTCGCAGCCCATGACCTTCGAGGATCGCGGCCGTCATCCGCGTGGTCGAGGACTTGCCGTTCGTGCCGAGGACGTGGACGGTGTCGAAGGGCTGGCCGATCTTCGATCCGTCGGGAGCGCCCAGCGCGGTCATCATCCGCCGCATCCTGTCCAGGCCGAAGCGCATCCCGAACAGCTCCAGCGAGCGCAGCTGGCGCTCGGCCTGCGCCTCGGTCCAGATCACGCGCGGGCGCGACGACGCCCGCGCCGGCCCCGTCCTCGACGCGCGAGCCCGAGCAGATCGCGCCCGATTCCCCTGAGGTCGAGCTTGCCCACCAGCCGGCGCAGCTCGGCGCGCTCCTTCGTGCTCAGCTCGCCCACCCGTCCGTGGGAGTCGCGAGCGAGACTCCTCAGACGGGCGCGATCCTTTGCCGACAGCGCCTGCCAGCGCTGGGCGATCACCGCACCGGCCTGCAGCAGGGTCGCCCACGGCAGGGCCTTCACACGCTCGCGCTTTGACTTGGACTTGGACTTGGAAGCGGCGGCGCGCCTGGGCACAGCCGCGATGGTAGCGCTAGCGCGCCGGTCGGGGCGCGAGCGCGGTCGCAGCGGCTAGGCCGACTCCTCGCGCAGCGAGGAGTCCTCGGCCTCCTCGGGCGCCGCTTCGGTGACGAGCGTCGGCGTGAGCCCCTTCTCGACGGTCTCCTTGGTGACGACGCACTTCTTGACGTCGCGCCGGGAGGGCAGCTCGAACTGCACCTCGAGCAGGATCTCCTCGATGATCGAGCGCAGCCCGCGCGCGCCGGTTTCGCGTTCGAGCCCCTTCTCGGCGACCGCGACGAGCGAGTCGTCGGAGAAGACCAGCTCGATGCCGTCGAAGGCGAAGAAGCGCTGGAACTGCTTGACGAGCGCGTTGCGCGGCTCGACGAGGATCGACACGAGATCCTCGCGCGTCAGCTGGTGCACCGCGGACATCACCGGCAGGCGGCCGATGAACTCGGGGATCAGCCCGTACTCGATCAGATCCTCCGGCAGGCACTGCTCGAACACTTCGCCCGTGTCGCGCTCGGCTTTCGCCTCGATCGCGGCCGCGAAGCCGACGCCTTTGTGGCCGATGCGCCGCTCGATCACCTTGTCGAGGTTGGCGAACGCGCCGCCGCACACGAACAGCACGTTGGTGGTGTCGATCGTCAGGAACTCCTGATGGGGGTGCTTGCGCCCGCCCTGGGGCGGCACGGAGGCCTGGGTGCCCTCGAGGATCTTCAGCAGCGCCTGCTGGACGCCCTCGCCGGAGACGTCGCGCGTGATCGACGGGTTGTCGGCCTTGCGCGCGATCTTGTCCACCTCGTCGATGTAGATGATCCCCGTTTCGGCCTTCTTGACGTCGTAGTCGGCGGCCTGGATCAGCTTCAGCAGGATGTTCTCGACGTCCTCGCCCACGTAGCCGGCCTCGGTCAGCGCGGTCGCGTCGGCGATCGCGAACGGCACGTTGAGGATGCGCGCGAGCGTCTGCGCGAGCAGCGTCTTGCCACAGCCGGTGGGGCCGAGCAGCAGGATGTTGGACTTCTGCAGCTCGATGTCCGAGTCGCCGGACATCATCATCTGCACGCGCTTGTAGTGGTTGTAGACCGCGACCGACAGCGTGCGCTTGGAGGGGTCCTGCCCGACGACGTACTCGTCCAGGACGTCGTAGATTTCGCGCGGCTTGGGCAGGTTCTCGATGTCGAACGCCGGCGGCGCCGAGAGCTCCTCGTCGATGATCTCGTTGCAGAGGTCGATGCACTCGTCGCAGATGTACACGCCGGGGCCGGCGATCAGCTTCTTGACCTGTCGCTGGGACTTGCCGCAGAAGCTGCACAGCAGCTGCTCGTTGGAATCTGTGGGTCTGGCCATATCCCTTTGGTGCTCCTCTGAGTCAGGCGCCGTCCACGGTATCTCGGAGCTAATGCTCCGAGATCACACGATCGATGATGCCATACTCCTTCGCCTCTTCCGAGCTCATGAAGTAGTCGCGCTCGGTGTCCGTGCGCACCTGCTCGAGCTCTTTGCCGGTGTGCTTGGCGATGATCTCGTCCAGGCGCCTGCGCACGTCGATGATCTCCTTGGCGTGGATCTCGATGTCCGTCGCCTGACCCTGGAAGCTCGAGGAGACCTGATGGATCAGGATCTTGGCGTTGGGCAGCGCCATGCGCTTGCCGGCGGCGCCGCCGGCCAGCAGCAGCGCGCCCATCGACATCGCGATGCCCACGCAGATCGTCTGCACGTCGGGCTTGATGAACTGCATCGTGTCGTAGATCGCGAGGCCGGCGTACACCGAGCCGCCCGGGGAGTTGATGTACAGCGAGACGTCCTTCTCGGGATCCTCGGACTCCAGGTGCAGCAGCTGGGCGACGATCAGGTTGGCGATCTGGTCGTCGACGGGCGTGCCCAGGAAGATGATCCGCTCGTTGAGCAGACGGCTGTAGATGTCGAACGCACGCTCGCCGCGCGAGGTCTGCTCGACGACCATTGGTACAAGTGGGCTCATAGTCCTCGCTTCCGGCGCATAGTCCTCGCCTTTGTTTCGCCTCGCCGGCCAGATTCCTCTACAAGGCTAGCCGGCCGGTCCTCGATCGGTGGGGGTCCACAACCGCGCGGGCGCCTCCGCCGGCTCACCCGCCGTGGCGCCCGCCTGCTCGGCCGCCTTGGCGGGCGTCCACAGCGCCTCGCGCGCCTGGGCCTGCGCGAGCGGGATCGGCTTGGCGGCGGCCGCGATCAGATCGATCGCCCCGCGCGCCGCCAGATCCTCGCGCACCTCCTCCAGGCGTCCGGAGCGGCGCAGCTCCGCCAGCAGCTTCTGCGGCTCGATCCCCTCCCGCTCGGCGGTCGGCGCGAGCGCCGCCAGCAGCTCCTCCTCGGACGGGTCGATGCCCTCGGCGGCGACGACCGCCGTGATCACCGCCTCGCGGCGCAGCGCGAGCTCGGCTTCGGGCTCCATCTCGGCGAGGATCTCCGCCTCCTGGCGCCCGACGATCTGCAGATACGCCTCGCGCGAGATGCCGCGGTGCGAGAGCGAGTGCAGCATCCGCTCCCACATCTCCCGCGCCCGGGCCTTGACCAGCTCGGGCGTGACCGCCACGCGCGCGCCGGCCACCGCCGCGTCGAGCGCGGCCTGGCGGAACTCGGCCTCGATCCGCTGCTCGTCCACCTCCAGCAGGCGCTTGCGGATGTCCTCGCGCAGCTCCTGCAGGTCGTCGAAGCCGGCGTCGATGGCGAAGTCCTCGTCCACCTCCGGGAGCTCCTTGAGCTTGACCTCCTTGACGGTGATCTCGAACGACGTGTCGCGCCCCGCCAGCTCCTCGTTGGCGTAGTCGGCGGGGAACGTGAGCGCGACGGTGCGGGTCTCGCCCGCGACCGCGCCCAGCAGCCCCTCCTCGAAGCCGGGGATCAGGTTGCCGGAGCCGAGCTCGACGAGCTGGTCGCGGCCCTCGCCGCCGGCGAACGGCTCCCAACCCTGCTCGCCGTCGGAGGCTTCGGTGGCGAGCGAGCCGACGTAGTCGACTACGACGAAGTCGCCCGCGGCGGCGGGGCGCTCCGCGGTCTGCAGGCGCGCGAGGCGCTCGCGCATGGCGTCGATCTCCTGCTGGATCTGATCGTCCGGGACCTCGGGCTCGCGGCGGCCGACCTCCAGGCCCTTGTAGTCGCCGAGCTCGGCCTTCGGGAGCACGCCTATCTCGATCGAGAACTCGAGCGCCTGGCCGTGCGAGGGCAGCTCGCCGAGATCGAGCTGCGGATCGCCCACCGGCACGATCCCGGCGCTCTCGATCGCATCCGAGTACCAGCTGGAGAGCGTGTCGCGCACGGCCTCCTCGAGCACCACCTCGCGGCCGATTCGCTGGATGACCAGCGGCGCGGGCACCTTGCCGCGGCGGAAGCCCGGGAGCTTCAGCTCGCGCCCGAGCTGCTGCGCCTTGCGCTCCAGGCGACCCTCGACCTCGCCCGGGGGCACCTGCACCTGCAGGCGCACGCGCGAGTCACCGAGCTCGGTGACGGTTGTCTTGAGAGCGACGGGCACCTCCGCCACGATACCGTGCCGCCCGATGCGGCCTCCGTCAAGCCCCTCACCGCTGCGGCGCTGCGAGGCGTGGCTGTGGACGGGTCCCGCGGGCCACCTCGCGGGCGGCTCGCTGGACTTCGTCGCGGCGCTCGCGCGCTACCTGCTCGCACGGGCGCGCGGGCGAACCGTTCGGTAGGTCCGCGCGCGCCCGTGCGAGGGCTGCCAAGCGTGCTATGCGGCCGCCGGCGTGTGGGCGGCGCTGAACGACAGCGTCACGCCACGGGGCACGACGAGCACCGGGGAGGTGGCCGTCTCGATCAGGTGCGACGCGGAGGAGCTGAGCGAGACCTGGCCCTGCGGGGCGTCGGCTCGCGAGTCGATCACCAGCAGGTCCGCCTGGTCGTTGGCGACCGGCTCGACCGTCGCCCCGAGCGCGCCGGCGAGCGCCTCGGCCGTCTGGCGGGCGCCGCCGTCGGCGTCGCCGACCGCGACGATCCGCTGGATGCCCGAGCTCTCGAGCCGCTCGGCGAGGTCCACCGGCGCGATCGCGATCGCGGTGCGCCCGCCTTCGAGCAGGCGCTCGGCGGAGTTGCCGACCGCGATGTGGCCCTTGGCGGTGTGCGAGTCCGAGCAGAAGACGATCACGTCCGCCCCCTCGCGCTCGGCCAGCGCGGCCAGACCCTGCGGCGTCGAGCGGTCGGTGACGACGTGGCGCTTTGCGCCCGGCGTGCCCAGCAGCTCGACGCCCTGGTCGAGCACGCTCTGCGCCTCGGCCTGCGCGATCTCCTCGCGCACGCTGTCCGTCTCGGGGTTGTGGCGCACGTATGCGAGCGACACCTCGGCGCCGGCGCCGCCGAGCACGCGTCCCAGGGTGATGGCGTCCTCCTCGTTGGCGGTGCCGTCGTAGGAAACGATGATCTTGGTGGGCATTTGACTCTCCTTCGGGTGGTCGGCCCGGAGGCCGGCAGGTTGGTTTCTTTGAATCTTTCGGTTCGCTTTCGCCCAATCTTGACACCCGCCTGCCATCAGCACCAATGATTATGGTGATCTGTTATATAAGAGCTACTAATGCTCAACGTGGTCCGCTTGAAGGTCCTCAAGGAGGTCGCCTACCACGGCTCCTTCTCGGCGGCCGCCACCGCGCTGTCCTACACCCAGTCGGCGGTCTCCCAGCAGATCGCCACGCTCGAGGCCGAGACGGGGCTGGCGCTGGTGGAGCGCCATCCGCGCGGCGTCAGCCTGACCGCCGCCGGCCACACGCTGGTGGGGCACGCCGAGGGCATCCTCGCGCGCCTGGACGCGGCCGAGGCGTCCCTGTCCGCGATCGCCGGACTGCGCGGCGGGCGGCTGCGCGTGGCCTCCTTTCCCACGGCCGGGGCGACGCTGATGCCGCTCGCGATCACCGAGTTCCGCTCCTCCTACCCGGAGGTCGAGCTGACGCTCGCCGAGGGCGAGCCGGAGGCGATCGTGGCGCGCCTGCGCGCCGGCGAGCTCGACCTCGCGCTGCTGTTCGAGTTCGCCGGCGAGAGCCTGCCCGCGCACGACGTGACGCGCACGGACCTGCTCGAGGACCCCATGTACCTGGCGCTGCCGCGCGCGCACCCGCTGGCGAGCAAGGAGCGGCTGCGGCTGGCGGACCTCGCGAACGACGCGTGGGTGCAGACCTCGAGCTCCAGCCCGTGCGCGCGCCACGTCGTGCGCAGCTGCCACGCGGCCGGCTTCGAGCCGAACGTGGCGTTCGAGAGCGACGACTACCAGACCGTCCAGGGTCTCGTCGCCGCGGGGGTCGGCGTCGCGCTGATCCCCGAGCTCGCCCTGTCGGTCGTGCGCGAGGACGTCGCCATCCGCGCGCTCTCCCCCAGCCCGCCGCTGCGTCAGGTGATCGCAGCCACGCCCGCCGGGGCCCGCCTGGTGCCGGCGGCGCCGGCGATGCTGGGGATCCTCGAAGCGGCCGCGAGAGGGTATGAGCGAGAAAGGGGGCGCCCGGCCTAGTCGGCCGGACGCCCCCCGATGCGAGTCCTACGGTTGGCTTACGAGACTATTTCGCCGGGTTGGCGAGGTACGCTTCGTTGACCAGCTTCGCGAGCGCCTTGTAGCCCGCGACCGTCGGGTGGATGTCGCCATCCTTGCCGACCGGTTTACCGCCCGCGACCTGCACGTTCGGGTTGCACATTTCCGTGTACTTGCAGATCGACTTCTGCTCCTTCGCCGCGGTTTCGCCGGCGTTGAACACCGGGAACGGGTTGGCGAACGTCACGTTCGACGGGTGCGCCGCGACGACGTAGGCCTCGACCGCTTCGTTGGTCCCCACCTGCAGGGCGTCGCTGCCGCCGAGCACGAACGAGTCCGGGTTGTAGAAGCCGAGCAGGATGATCGGCCCTTTGTATCCGCCCGCTTCGAGCACGCCGATGATGTCGTCGAGGTTTTTGACGATGTGCGGTACGAGCACTTCTTTGGACGCTTTCTCGATGCACCCAACCGTCGCGGATTCGGGGCTGGGCCCGTATTCGCTTTTGCCTTTGGTGGCGTATTCGTAGAACACTTCGTCCTTGCACTGCGTGATGCCCGCGAGCTCGTCGTTCGAGCCGATGTTGATCGTGATCGCCTTCACTTCACTCGTTTTGGAGGTGATGCTGGCCAGGGCCTCTTCCAGCTGGGAGACTTCTTTGCCCCCGCTGATGTAGCCGCCGTTGTGGAGCGGCAGGTGGCTCTGGTAGGTGTATTTGCACGGGTGCCAGTCGCCGAGGCCCTGGTAGCCGCCGTACCACAGGTTGTACACTTCTTCGGGTTTCTGTTCGATTTCCGCGTAGCCCTCGGTCGACGCTTCACCGAGGACCAGCGGGTTTTCACCGATCAGCCCGTTCGAGGTCTCACCGGGGCACGCGTCGTTGACGAGCCTGACGCCCTTGCCCAGCTCGCTGCTTTTGCTGAGGTCCTTGGCGAAGCCGTTGGTGAACCCTTCTTCGAAGTAGGACGGTGACTCGGTCGGGTAGTGGTTGTTGAACCGTTCCTGGGTGTACCCGAACGAGATCGAGTCGCCGAGGGCGACGTAGGTGGTCGTTTTGGGCTCAAGAGCGTTGGCGCTGACAGGCGCGAACACGAGTGCCGAGAGCACCAGCGCGAGCGCCATACAGCACCCGATCAAACGCCCGCGTGCGCGGGTCGAAACTCCGGAGCCATTCATGGCTGACATCTCACATCCTCCAGTACGTGCGTGCGGGCCAAGCCCGCGGGCACAGCCCCTCGATAAGAATCCGATCCCTCAATGCAGTACTCCCCAAGCTGTAGCTCAGGGAGGTTGCCAGGAGCATAGTCAGCTAGCGCAGTTGTGTCAAGCCGGATGTGTAAGCGGTGCGTAAGGATCAACCCCCCGCGGGCCGGGCCCGCGGCGCCCAGATCGCCCCTCCAGGCCATGCCCCGGCGCCGGGTCTTGACAGACCGGCCGGCGCATCCCGTCCGGCGCCGGCGTCATCCTTGCTGTTTCGGTCTCGAATCGCAGTCGGAAGGACGAAACCATGGACATCGTGCTGCTCATCGTCGGAGTGCTGCTCGGCGCGGCCTGCGCGGCCGTGCTCGCGCGGCCCAATCGCGCGCGCACGCACGATGAGCTCAAGGCGATCTCCGTCGACGTGCTCGCCCAGACCGGGGAGTCGCTGGCGCAGCGGGTCGCCGAGGCGCGGCGCGCGGAGGAGGAGCGCGCGACGGGCGAGATGGCCAGGCGCGCGGAGGAGATCAAGGGCGTGATCGCGCCCGTGCAGGAGAAGCTCGGCAGGATGGAGAGCGAGATCGGGCGCCTGGAGCGCGAGCGCAGGCAGGCTCAGGGCGAGCTGGCGCAGATGATCCGCCACCTCGGCGACGGCGTCGGCACGCTGCGCCAGGAGACGGGCAACCTCGTCTCGGCGCTCAAGCGACCCGCCACCCGTGGCTCGTGGGGGGAGATCCAGCTTCGCAACGTGGTCGAGATGGCGGGGATGGTCTCGCACTGCGACTTCCTCGAGCAGAGCACGATCCAGACCGGCGAGGGCACCCTGCGCCCGGACATGCTCGTGCGCCTGCCCGGCGGCAAGCTGGTCGTGGTCGATTCCAAGGTCCCGCTCGACGCGTACCTGTCGGCGCTGGAGGCCTCGGGCGAGGACGAGCGCGAGCTGCACACCGCGCGCCACGCGCGCCAGACGCGCGAGCACATCGCCAAGCTCGCCTCCAAGGGCTACCAGCGCCAGTTCGACTCCACGCCGGAGTTCGTCGTCATGTTCGTGCCCTCCGACGGCATCTACCAGGCCGCCCTCGCCCAGGACCCCGCGCTGATCGAGTACGGCGTTCAGCAGCAGGTGCTGATGGCCACGCCCACCACGCTGATCGGCCTGCTGTGGGCCGTCCACTACGGCTGGCGCCAGGAGCTGATCGCGGAGTCCGCGCGCGAGATCGCCGAGTCCGCGCGCGAGCTGCACAGCCGCCTCGGCCGCTTCGTCGAACCGCTCTCGAAGGTCGGCCGCCAGCTCGACTCGGCCGTCGGCGCCTACAACGAGGCGATCGGCTCCTTCGACCATCGCGTGATCCCCCAGGTGCGCAAGATCGAGCAGGCCGGCGCCGCCTCCGAACGCAAGGTGCTCGCCCCCGACGCGGTGGAGATCACCGCTCGGGCGATCACCGCGCGACCGGAGCGCGCGGCCGAGGAGCCCCCGCCGTCGCGCTCCGACGACGCTCCGGAGCTCCCCGCCCGCCAGAGAATCTCCAGCGGCGCGTAAGGACCGTAACGATCAGCGCCAGCGCCACGGGCACCGTCGCCGGCAGCTCGTCGACGAGGAAGAACAGCAGGTCGAAGCCGAGCGCGAGGATCGCGGTCAGGGCCGCGGCGCGCAGCTGCGCCGAGCGCCCGACGGTGGCCGCGAGCAGGCCTCCGAGCACGCCGGCGATGAACAGGTCGCCGTAGCCCATCACCGCCGAGCCGAACACCGCGCTCTGCAGCTGCGGCAGGTTGGCAACCGGGTGCGCGGCGTTGAGCGCGTTGTTGGGGCGCTGCAGCAGGTCGGAGACCACGAGCGCCGTGTCGGCGACCGCCATCGCCACGATCCCCGCCGCCAGCCAGCGGGGCGGCGTGACGGTCGCGAGCAGCACGCCGAGCGCCGCGCAGCTGAGCGCCGAGAGCGCCAGCGCCGCCCCCTCGCCAGCGAGGCCGCCGCGGTCGGCCCACGCCAGCGCGAACAGCGGCAGCACGAGCAGCGCCCGCACCAGCGAAGGCCGTCGGGGCGGATGCCTGTCCCATAGGAACAGGCCGAGGACGAGCGCCGCGAGCACCGGCACCGCGCCGAGGGCGAGATACGTGAGCGCCTGCGCGCTCGCGTGTTCGGCCGCACGCGCGCCGAACACGAAGGCGATCACCGACAGCGGCGGGATCACCGCCCAGCGCCGGCCGCGCAGGTGCGCGGGCAGCCTCCAGGCGAGCGCACCGGGGACCGCCACCAGCGCGCCCTGCGCGAGCGAGAGCACGGCGATCGACATCCAGAACGGGAGCATCGCCGTTCAACATAGATCGCGCGCCCCACGCGCGCAGGCGCTCAGTGCCCGAGCTGGACCGTCTTGACGATCAGCAGCAGCACCGCCACCACCAGGTAGCCGCGCAGCAGCAGCATGCCGGCCTTGCGCCCGGGCGACCACACGGGGCGCTCGAGCAGCGCGAGCGGCGGCATCGTCCACGCGATCCGCCTGTCTCTCGGGATCTTCTCCACCTCCACGGCCGCTCCCGGACGGTTGCGCAGGGCGAATACCGCCACCCCGAGCAACACCACCACGAACACGAGCGACAGGTAGAGGAAGAGGTGCGTCACGTTCACGCTCGGGAACATCGTGCTCGCCATCAGGATCAGGGAGAGCTCGACGAGCACGCCGACGATCACGCTCGCGATCGCGTTCAGCCACGGCGCGTTGCACCACGGCCCGAGCACCTCGCGGTCGTTGCACAGCAGCAGCAGGAAGACCGTCGCGCTGGGCAGCAGCACCCCCGCCAGCGCCTGCACCGAGGTCGTGATCAGACCGAGCGGCGCGCCCGGGATCAGCACGATCCCCGCCGCCGCCGCGACCATCAGGGTGAAGCTGCCGTAGAAGAGCTTCGCGTCGAGCGGCCCCCGGTTGAGCGAGTGCTTGGCGCCGAACACGTCGCCGAAGGCGTAGGAGGTCGCGAGCGTGACCGCCGCCGCGCCGATCAGCGAGGCGTTGAGCAGCACGATCGCGAAGAACGTGCCCGCCGCCGACCCCAGGTGATGGCCCAGCTCGCTCGCCACCGCGCCCGCGTCGGCGAAGCGGCCGAAGTCCGAGGTGCCGCCGAACGCGAACGCGGTCACGGCGATCAGCGCGCCCGCCCCGATCACAACCACGAACGCGCCGATCACCGTGTCCGCGCGCTCGTAGTTGATCCAGCGCGGGGTGATGCGCTTGTCGATGATGTTCGACTGCTGGAAGAACAGCTGCCACGGAGCCACGGTGGTGCCGACGATCGCGATGATCAACAGCACCGCCGTCGAGTTGGCGCCGCCGTGGATGCTCGGGACGAAGGTGTGATCGAGGGCGTCCCCCACGTTCGGGTGCGCGAGGATCAGCAGCGGGATCACCAGGAAGTTGGCGACGACGAACACGTACATGAAGCGCTCCCAGCTGCGGAAGCTGCCCGTCGAGGTGATCGCCACGAGCGCCGCCGCCGCGATCGGCACGGCGAGGTACTTGCTGACGCCCAAGTAGCCGAGCGCCAGGCTCACGCCGATGAACTCGGTGACGATCGTCAGGAAGTTCAGCAGGAACAGATCGCCGACCGAGAAAGCGCCCCAGAACCTGCCGAAGCGCTCGAAGATCAGCCGCGCGTGGCCGACGCCGGTGACCGCGCCCAGGCGAATGACCATCTCCTGGTTGACGATCAGCACCGGAATCAGCAGCAGCAGAACCCACAGCAGGCTCGTCCCGTAGTTCTGCCCCGCCTGCGCGTACGTCGAGACCCCGCCGGCGTCGTTGTCGCCAACCATGACGATCAGGCCCGGGCCCATGATCGCCAGCAGCGCCATGCCGCGCGAGCGCCAGCCGTGCCGCTCGCCGCTGTCGTGCATGCGGATCGTCCCCAGCGCCCCGCGGATGTCGCCGATGTGGGCCTCGTCCAGGACCGGAGGCACACCCGCGGCCTGGCGCTCGGCCGGCGCCGGCGTGATCGCGCCGTCGCCCAGCTCAGGCGGAATCGCGCCGCCGGCCAGACCCTGCGCCGTCGCGCGCTCGGCCAGCTCAGGCGCCGTCGCGCCCTCGGCCACCTCGGGCGTGGTCAAGTCCTCGGCCATCTCGGGTCCACCTCCCTTCCGTGCTCGCGGGACAACAGGTCACGTCTAGGCGCGCGCAGGATCGCACCCCGGCGCACGCCCGCGTGGACGGAGTCCCGGACAGCGGTCAGGCCAGGAGGGACGGGCCCGACGGGCGCGCGGCCGGCTGGGTACTTCGCGGCTGTTCTCGATCCATGCCGGCCTCCTCTCTATGCACCGTGAACTGGGCTGGGCAGGGCCCAGCCTAGCAATGGCCGGTCAGTCGCGCACGAGACCGAAGCGCCGCCGCCAGCCGCTGGGAAGGGTGAGCTCGAGCACGTCGTCGACGGTGACCACGCCGACCATCCGCTCGTCCCCGTCGAGCACCGGGAGCATCACCAGGTTGTAGTCGGTCATCATGCGCGCCACCTCCGGAAGATCGGCGTCGGTTGGCACCCACACCGGCTCGCGCTCGGCGACCTCCTCGAGCGCTCGCTGCGCGTCGGCGCGCAACAGCGTCACCACGAACACCGAGCCGCACAGCCCGCCGTCGCCGTCGAGCAGGTAGACGGTCGTGAGCGTGCCGGCTCCCAGCTTGCTGGCGCGCACCTTCGCGAGCGCCTGCGCCACCGTGTCCGCCGGCGCGAGGCTGATGAAGTCGGGGCTCATCAGCCCGCCGGCGGTCGAGGGGTTGTAGCCGAGCAGCCCCTCGATCTGGAGCCGCTGCGCCGGCGGGAGCAGCGCGAGTATCCGTCCCCGCCGCTCCTGGTCGATCTCGACGATCAGGTCGGCCGCGTCGTCGGCGGCCATGCGCGCCACCACCGCCGCCGCCTGCGTGTCGGGACGCTCGCGGATGAACTCCAGCTGGTGATGCTCGTCGAGCTCCTCGAACACGTCAGCCTCGAGCTCGCGGTCCTGCGCCACCGCCTCGATGATCTCCTCTCCCTCGTCGTGCGAGGCGGCCTCCACCAGGTCGGCGATCTCGGCCGGGTGCAGGTTGGCCAGCTTGCGGTGGGAGAAACGCAGGCGCGAGCTCGGCACGTGGCCGACGAACGGCTCCATGTCGGCCCAGTCGAGGAACGGCCGGTCGCCCACGATCCGGCGCAGGCGCCGCGGCAGCGTGCGACGCAGCTGCGCGCGCGGGCTGTGATCGACGCCCACGACTCGCCACCAGCCGTCGATGCACGCGAGCTCGATCTCGTGCGCCGTGACGAGGCTCGGCGGGTCGGCCTCGACGTTGACGAGCTTGCGGCCGAGCACGTCGGCGCCGAGCAGCACCTCGCCGGCGCGGCGCTCGAAGCGGCCGAGGCTGAGCTTCTGGCCGGACAGGCGCGCGGCGCCCGGCGCCAGCGACGCGATCCTGTCGACCGGGACGAACAGCTCGCGCCCGCCGATCCTCGCCTTCAGGCCGGTCACCGGCGGATAGCCGCCGTCCGCCAGACGCACGATCAGGTCCTCGACCCGACCCAGCCGCTCCCCCGCCCGGTCCAGGAGCGGGCTGCGCAACACCGACGACAGATGCACTACCGGTTGTGGCAAATCGCTCATAACGTTACGCCTCGCCGCGGACCAGAAGCGATGCCCCGATCGCCCCGCCGAGATCGCCGAGCGCCGCCACGTGCACGTGCGGGGGGCGTGAATCGGCGAACAGATGCGGCTGCATCTCATCGGCGATCCGCTTGGCGAAGGGGTGCCCGAGCCTGATCCCCAGCCCGCCGCCGATGATCACGCCCTCGACGTCGAGCACGTTGACGACCGAGGCGATCCCCGCGCCGAGCGCGCGCACGGCGCGATCGAGGGTCTGGATCGCGAGCTTGTCGCCGTGCGCGAGCGCGCGCGCCCACACGCCGCTGGTCAGGCGCGTGCGGTTCTGCTCCTTCATCAGCTTGAACAGGTCGGTCTTGCGGCCCTTCTCCTCGCTGAGATCGCGCACGTGCGCTTCCATCGACGCGCGCCCGGCGTACGCCTCCATGCAGCCGCGCCGCCCGCACGTGCACCGCGCCCCGTCGATCTCCACCACCACGTGGCCGATCTCGCCGGCGCCCCCGCGCCCGGTCCACGGCCTGCCGTCGAGGATCAGGCCGCCGCCCACGCCCGTTCCCCAGAACACGCCCAGCAGCGAGCTGTACAGACGGCCGGCCCCCAGCTTGAACTCGGCGTCGGTCGCCACCTGGACGTCGTTGCCGACCGTCACGGGACAGCCGAGCGCGCGCTGCAGCGTAGCCGCCAGCGGGAACGTGCCTTCCCAGCCGGGCAGGTTGCGGGCGCTGGTCACCTCGCCCGCCTCGATCGTGCCGGGGGACCCGACCCCGACCCCCGCCAGCGCCGCGGGCTCCAGCTCGGCGGCCTTGGCGGCGTCGCGCAGCGCCGTCTCCATCTCCGCGGCCACGTCCGCCGGGCCGCCCATGGTGGGCGTTGCGCGACGAGCCGAGCCGAGCACGTTGTTCTCCTCGTCGACGATCGCCGCCTGGATCTTGGTCCCCCCGAGGTCGATCCCGCCGTAGGTGGACATCTGCGCGGATGATCGCAGACCGCCGGCGCGACTCCCAACCGGCCTGGCGAGCCGGCCTGGAGATAAAGAAGGACGTTGGCGGGCTTTAGGTGAATTTAGCCGTGCTTGCAGCCTTTCTTCGCCCCCTCTTACAGGCCCCAACCAGCATTGAGTAGACCGCAATGACCGAGCGCACCGGAGCATCCTGGGTCGTCTACGTGCTGGGAGCTCTTTGCGCCGGTGCGATCGTGGCCGCGGTCCTGGTCGTGGGACCCGCGTCGGGCAGTCAGACGAGCGTGACGCGCACGGCCACCGTCGCGCAGGGGGTCGTGCAGTCGACCGTGTCGGGCAGCGGCAACCTGCAGGCCCTCAGCCAGCTCAACCTCGGCTTCAGGACGGGCGGAACGGTCACGCACATCTACGTGACACAGGGCGAGCAGGTCGCGCAGGGCCAGCTGCTGGCCACGCTCGACCCGCAGAGCGCCGAAGTGACCCTCGAACAGGCAAAGGCCACCCTGCAGTCCGCCGAAGCCAACCTCGCCAAGGAGGAGGAAACCAACGGCGAAACCTCCACCGGCTCGGGCACCGGCGGCGCCAACTCCGCGTCCGCCGCGTCCGTGCGCGACGAGGCCGTCTCGGAGATCGCGACGGCGGCGGCGACGACGACGGCGGCGACGGCGACGGCGAGCGCCTACCCGAGCGGTGCGCCGACCACCACGACCGCGCCCACGAGCACCTCCCCCGCCACGACCACGCCAACCGCCACCACGCCCGCCACCACCACGCCGACCAACGGCACCACCTCGCCGGCGGCCACCAGGGAAAAGGCGGCGGAAAGGGAAAGCACCAAAGCCAAGAGCAGCGAAGGGGAAAAAGAAAAGACCAAGGAAAAGGCGAAGGAAACGGTCAGCACGGCCACGCGCGAAGCGAACCTCGCCTCCGCCAGAGCCGCCGTCAGGAGCGACACGCTGACCGTGCACAGCGACGAACAGGCGGTCCAGGACACCAATCTCTACGCACCTGAGAGCGGCACGATCGTCTCGCTCTCCGGCCAGGTCGGCGAAGTGGTGTCGGGAAGCGGGACCACCAGGTCCTCGAGCGCCTCCAGCGGATCGGGCTCGAGCGGATCGGGCTCCAGCGGCACGGGCGCGGCCGCCGCGACGGGCCGCTCCGGCGCCGGTGCGTCGAGCGCGTCCAGCTCGACGAGCTCCTCCAGCTCCTCCAGCTCCGCCTTCGCCGTGCTCAGCGACCTCAGCGCGATGCAGCTGGTGGTGCCCCTGAGCGAATCTGAAATCGGCAACGTCAAGGTCGGCCAGATCGCCACGGTGACCGTCGAAGCGCTCGAAGGCCGCAAGCTGGCGGCGCACGTCAGCGAAGTCGCCCTGCTCTCCACCAGCAGCAGCGGCGCGGTCAGCTACGACGTCACCTTCCAGCTCGACCAGCTCACGGCCGGCCTGAAGCTGGGCATGAGCGCGACCGCCGAAGTCGTCGTCAAGCAGGCCGAAGGCATCAACGTCCCCACCAGCGCGATCACCGCCGACACCGTCACCGTGGAGCGCGCCGGCAAGCAGGTTCGCCAGCGGGTCGTCACGGGGCTCGCCGGCAACAGCTCCACGATCGTCCTCAGCGGTCTGAAGGCCGGAGAAACGGTCGTGCTGCCAGCCGCGGCCAGCACGAGCTCGAGCACCAGCAGCCTCCTCTCCAGGATCGGCAGCCGCCTCGGCGGTGGGACGGGAGCGCTGGGCGGCGGTCTCGGCGGTGGTGGCGGTGGCGGCGGCGCATTCTTCAGGGGCGGCGGCTGATGCGCTGGCCCGCGCGCTCGCGCACGCCGATCCCCTCGCGGGTCCCCCGTGAGCAGCCGTTGGTGGCGCGCGCGGGATCCGAGCGCAGCCCCGCCGGAGGCGATCGCGGTCGCACGCCCCATCCGGTCATCCAGGTGCACGCCGTGTCCAAGGTCTTCGACCTCGGACAGATCCACGTGCGCGCGCTGCGCGAGGTCTCGCTGCGCATCGACACCGGCGACCTGGTGGCGATCATGGGCAGCTCCGGCAGCGGCAAGAGCACGCTGATGAACATCCTCGGCTGCCTGGACGTACCAACGAGCGGCCGCTATGAGATCGACGGCGTGGACGTCAGCCAGATGGACGAGGACGATCTCGCCGACCTGCGCAACCGCAAGATCGGCTTCGTCTTCCAGAGTTTCAACCTCGTCGCGCGCACCAGCGCGCTCGTCAACGTCGAGCTGCCGCTCGCCTACGCCGGCCTGCGGGGCGCCGAGCGCAGGAAGCGCGCCGAACGGGCGCTGCGCTCGGTCGGCATGGCCAACCGCATGCGCCATCAGCCCTCGGAGCTCTCCGGTGGCCAGCAGCAGCGGGTCGCCGTCGCCCGGGCGATCGTGACCAACCCCGCGCTGGTCCTCGCCGACGAGCCGACCGGGAACCTGGACTCGCACGCCACCGAGGAGGTCCTGCGGATCTTCGCGCGCCTGAACGAAGAAGGGCGCACGGTGGTCCTGATCACGCACGAGCCGGACGTCGCCGAGCAGACCAAGCGGATCGTCCGCCTCAGCGACGGCGCGGTCGTCGAGGACCGGCGCCTGGCCGGCGTGCACGACGCTCCGCCCGCGCCGCACGACCTGAAGTCCGCCCACCACCACCCCGTCGACGCGGGCGTGGCCGAGGCGCAGCCATGATCGGCCCGGAGATGCTGCGCATCGCGTGGAGCGGGATCACCGCGAACAAGCTGCGCTCCGGCCTGACGATCCTCGGCATGACGATCGGCGTGGCCTCGGTGATCGTGCTGATCGCCGTCGGCAACGGCTCCTCCAAGGCGGTGCAGTCGACGATCCAGAGCCTCGGCACGAACGTGCTGGTGGTGCAGGGCAGCGGCGGCTTTCGCCTCGGCGCCAGAGCGAGCACCGCGGCGAGCGTGTCGCTGACCAAGCAGGACGCCGAAGCGCTGCAGAGCCCCGACCTGGCCCCGGACGTCAAGAGCGCGTCGCCCGTCGTCAACGCAAGCGCCGTGAAACTCGTCTACGACGGCACCAGCTACGAACCGTCCTCGTTCGTCGGCACCACCCCCTCCTACCTGACCGCGCACACCTACAAGCTCGCCGAAGGCGCGGCGTTCACCGCCGAAGACGTGAGCAAGCACAGGCGCGTGGCGGTGATCGGCCAGGAAGTCCTGCACGAACTGTTCGCCGGCGCCAGCGCCGTCGGGCAGAACATGAAGGTCAACGGCAGCAACTACGAAGTGGTGGGCGTGCTCGCCAAAAAGGGCACCAACGGCATCACCAACGAGGACGACGTCGTGATGGCGCCGATCACAACGGTCCAGGACTCGCTCACGGGCACCGGGCCGATCGACTCGATCACCGTGCAGGCCAAGTCCGAATCCTCGCTCAACGCCGCCGAAGCGGAGGTCACCACGATCCTCGAGGAACGCCACAGGATCAAGGACACCTCCGAACCCGGCTTCAGCGTGCTCAACCAGGGCTCGCTGCTGGAAACCTCGAGCTCGACCAGCAGCGTGTTCACGACCCTGCTCGGCGAGGTCGCCGCGATCTCGCTGCTCGTCGGCGGGATCGGCGTGATGAACATCATGCTCGTGTCCGTCACCGAGCGCACGCGCGAGATCGGCATCCGCAAGGCGGTCGGCGCCAGACGCTCGGACATCCTCACCCAGTTCCTGACCGAGGCCGTGCTCGTGTCGCTGTTCGGCGGCCTCGCCGGAGTCGCCGTGGGCGTGATCGGCAGCCAGTTCGAGATCGCCGGGGTGCACCCGGAGATCGCCACCTACTCGATCTTCCTCGCCTTCGGGGCCGCGCTGGCCTCGGGGCTGTTCTTCGGCACCTATCCCGCGGCTCGCGCCGCCCACCTGCGACCGATCGAAGCGCTGCGCTTTGAGTGATCCATCCTCCCCCCACCAGGAGCCCGCGATGCCCGACCAGGAGCCCGTCGTGTCCGACCAAGACGAATGGCTGGAGGAACCCGAGGAGCTGCCGCGCCGGCCACGTCGACGCCTGCTCGGAACGGGCGGAAATCCGATCATCCTGGCGCTGCTCGCCGTCCTGCTGATCGCCTGCGGGTTCATCGGCGGGGTGCTCGTCGAGAAGGGCGAAACGTCCTCCGGCTCCGCCGCGGGCTCCGGCTCCGCGGCGAGCCTCGCGTCGCGCTTCCGCGCCCTGCGCGGGGGCACGAGCTCGACCTCCGCGAGCGGGTCGGCGGGCGCCGGCTTCACCCGACCGACCGCCGGTACCGTCGCCTACATCGCGGGCAGCACTCTGTACGTGACCAACTCCGAAGGCAACACCGTCAAGGTCACGACCTCGGCCGGCACGAGCGTGACCAAGACCGTGACCGCGAGCGTCAAAGGCATTCACCCCGGCGAAACGGTCACCATCACCGGCACCACCGGCTCGGGCGGCGCCGTCAGCGCCGAATCGATCAGCGTCGGCTCGAGCGCCGGCGGCCTGGCCGCGCTCTTCGGCGGTTCGAGCGCGAGCTCGAGCGCCACCGGCAAAGCCGGCGGCAGCAGCGAACCATCGCTGTTCGGCAGCGGCGGCTAGCTACAGTCCCAGCAGATGGGCAAGCGCTGCCAGGCGGGCACGAATCAGACAACGAGACACCAACAAAGGAAGTCAATGCCTCACATTCACAGCAAGAGCAGCAGGCCCGCAACAGCGGTGCTGGTCCTCGTGCTCGCCAGCCTCGTGTTGGCGGCGTGCGGAGGCTCCTCGAGCACCACCACCTCGACCACGAACGCGAGCGCCACGACGCCCACCACGGGCGGGACGCCGGGAGCCGCGGGCGGGCGCTTCGCCGCGGTCCGCGAATGCCTGCAGAAGAACGGCATCACGCTGCCCAAACGCACACCCGGCCAGCGACCCTCGCCCGGGACCGGCGGCGGCTTCCTCGGCGGCGGCGGTCCCACGCTGCCGAAGGGCGTGACCAAAGCCCAGTACGAAGCCGCCATCAAGAAGTGCGGCGGCTTTCCCCGCGGCGGCTTCAAAGGCGGCGCCGGAGGCTTCAACAGCGCGGCAGGCAAACAGGCGCTCGCCAAGTTCGCGGCGTGCATGAGCGAAAACGGCGTGAAGATCCCAGCTCCCAACACTTCGGGCAACGGCCCGATCTTCAACACCAAGGGCATCGACACGGCCAGCGCCAAGTTCAGGGAAGCCGAGGCCAAGTGCCGCACCGACCTGCTCGGCGCCTTCCGCGCCCGTCCTGGCGCCGGTGGCGCGCCCGGGACGGCGGCCGGCTAGCGACCGGCCGGTTCTCGCCCGAGCACGGCGAGAACCACGCCCCCTCGGCGGCATCGATCCAGGACCGCGCCGGCGGCGCGGTCCTGGGTGGCCGCGAGCCGCCTACCCGTGCTTCTTGGGGTCGGGGATCGCGGCGGAGCTCGGCTTGGCGACGATCGTCGGTATCGGCAGCGCCGCCACGCGCTGCATCAGCTGGTTCCACTGCGCGGCGCTGAGCGGGCTGGTCGTGACGATCGGCGCGGGCGCGGTCCGGCCCGAGCCCGCGGAGTGCGCCGCCGTCCCGGTCGCCGCCGGGTTGAGCGCCAGGGCGCTGGACACGGGACGGAACTCGAGGTGGATGCGGTTCCAGTCCGCCGTGGAGGCGTGGGTGTTGGGCGAGCCGGGGTAGCGCATGAGGCTGACGATCTCGTGCGGCACGAATCCGGCGGGAAGCGTCAGCAGCGCGCGGATCGTCAGGTCCGTGATCGTTTCCGGTCCCTGATGGCCCGCGATCGGCGTGCCGTTGATCGCCGAGATGTCCACCTCCTCCCCCGTGAACCCGGCCGACAGAGCGGAGGCCGCATACTGGCGCTGGCTGCAGCGCAGCGCGCTGACCGTCGGCTCCAGCCCGCTGCGCGACAGGAACGCGAGCACCGCCAGGACGCGTTTGTCGACCACGCCCGAGGCGACTTCGTGACGGGCGCACGCATCGAGCGTGATCCCCGGATCGGACAGCACCGCACGCTCGAGCTGCGCCTCGGAGAGCAGGAAGACGTCGCTCGCGGTCGCTCCGAGCAGCGCGTTCGTCGCCTTCGCCCCCTGCGGGTGCAGCGCGCTCTGCAGCTGCGCCCAGTTGGCCAGGATCGGACCGGGGTTGACCGTTTCCGCGTCGCCGGCGGGCCGGATCGCGAAGCGCAGGTGGCCGTCCTGCGCCCCGGGCGGCATGCTCACGCGCCCGAGCACCGTGCCGGAGGCGACCACCGATCCGGTGCGCAGCGGCAGGCGCTGGCCGGCGCTGTCGCTCCTGGCCTTCCTGGCCTTGCTGGCGGCGGCGGCCGCACGCGCGTCCGGGTTGCCCGGGTGGGCGAATAGGCGGACCCTGTCCATGCCGGGCGGCGTCGCTTCCTGCGCGCCCGCCGAGAGGGAGATCTGGCCATGGCTCGACGCGTGCTGCGCGGCCGGAGCCTTCACCTGCAGCGTGAGCGACGGCTGCGTGCCCGCGCTGGCGGGCTGCGAGGGAACGGGATCGCGCGTGCTGGCGGCTTCCACGACCGGGGACTTCGCGCGCGCACTCGGCGTCTTCGGCAGGACGTACGTCGGGGCGATGCTGCCGAGGCCGGCGTAGGTGAACACGTCGCCGTAGACGTCGCGCAGAACCACGTACCTGCCCAGCTTGCGGGAGTCGCCGATCTTGACGATGCGACCGTCCTGCACGGCGACCACCGACGCGTTCGGGACGCTCATCAGTTCGACGAGCTGCAGAGCCTGGGCGGCGGAGGCGGCGGCTTTGGACGTCGCGGCGTCCGCGGCCGCGGTGGGCGACAGCGGTGGCGATGAGCCCGGAGCGCCGGTGGCGGACGCGGCGCCGGCCGTCGTGCCCGGGGCGGCGGAGCTCGACGCGCCGCTGGCAACGGCCGCGGCGCCGGCGGTCGCGCTCGACGCCGGCGCCGGCGCTGCGGGGACCGGGCTCCAGGAGAGGCGCTTGCCGGTCACCGGCGGGCGACCGTCGATCAGGCCGGTGAGCGTGGCGATCACGGCCTTGGGATAGGTGGAGATCAGCTTCGCGCGCAGCAGCACAGATTCGACGTATTCTTCGGAGTGGTTGTAGGCGAGGATCGCCGCGCGCAGGTTGGTCGCCGCCCCCGCCGCCCGCAGGTAGCGCGCTGCGGCGAAGACCGCGTCGACCGGGTTGTACGGGTCCGCGTAGCCCGCGTTCAGCGCGTCCACTCCGTATTGCAGCCACGTGCTGGGCTCGAACTGCATCCAGCCGACGGCGCCCGCGGTCGAAACCGACTGGTCGCTGCCGTAGTCGGTCTCGATTTCGTTGATCGCCGCGAGGATCTGCCATGGCACCCCGTACTGGACCGCGGCCGCCTTGTAGATGGGCAGCAGGAACAACGGGATGCGGTAGAAGGCCAGCGCCTGGTCGGATGCTTCCGCGGAGGCGAGCACCGCCGCGAGCGCTCCCGCCTCCGCCGCGACCATCTGCGGAGAGGCCGCCACGTTGTTGGGACCCGAGGCCTTCTTGCCGTGTTTGGTCGGCTTCGCGCCTTCGGTGCTCGTCTTGGTGGTCGTCTGGCTCGGGTTCGAGGGGGCGCTGGCGGTCGCTTTCTGCTTGCGTTTGAGCACCACCGTCGGGGCTTCCGACGGCGCGGGCGCGGGAGCGCTCGCCGTCGGGACGGTCGACGTCGGAGCGGTGCTCGTCGGAGCGGTGGTGGCAGCGGTCGTCGTTTCAGTCGGCGTGCTGCTCGTCGTGGGCGTCGTCGAGGTGTCGGTCGTCGACTGGCCGGCTTCGGCTTCCTGGGCGGCGCCGCCCGCTTCGCCGGTCGCGCCGAGCGCCGGGCCCGCGAGCGGGCCGCCCAGCCCGGCCGCGGTCAGACCACCCCCCGCGAGGGCGGACAGCATCGCACGCAGAGCCCGGCTGCGGGCGCGGTTCACAGGCGGCATACGCGGAAATCGATCATCTCGGGGACGTCCCATCGTCGGTGGTGGCGCAGCTAGCCCACAAACGCGGGATACGCCCACCGGCATTCTTATCGGCAGCGAACCACGAATGCGTAAAGGATTCGTAATCGCACCGGCAAATCGTGGAGAGCTCGGATTCCATGGCGGTCGGGGGCCTGGGGACCGTAGCGACACCCGCGGCGAGGCGTCGCGGTTGGCCGGCCATCGCCTGTTCTAGGCGGCGCGCCCCACTCCTGCCGCTCTATTGTTGACAGCGACGGGTTCGTACAGATGACAGGATCGCCGCACCTCGGCGGTTCGCGACAGACGGGGAGCGAGGATGAGGCGTAGACGGTGGGGGATCATCGCAGCGCTGGTGTGTGGCGCGTGGCTGGCGGCGGCGAGCCCCGCGCTCGCGGAAGAGACGGTGCGGATCACCGAAGCGGGCTTCTCGCCGAACGCGTTCGGCGCGCCGACGAACGCGTTCGGAAAGGCGGTGATCGAAGCGCCCGGCCTCCCGGTGCCCTCGCCCATCACGCACGTCGACGTGTACGGCCCCGCCGGGGTGACGCTCAACCTCGAAGGCACGGGCATCTGCAAGAGGGAACGGCTCGAACAGCTCGGCCCGCAGGGGTGCCCCGCCGACTCCAAGGCGGGGTTCGGCGGCGGTGAAGGCGTTTACGAGCTCGCCCACGAAATCGTCCCCGAGGCATATACGCTGGACTTCTTCCTGGCCGACAACAAGCCGGGGCACGTCTCGCTGCTGATCTTCCTCAAGGGCTCCACCCCGGTGTCGATCGAAATCGTGTTCACGGGCACCGTCATCACGGGCCCTGCGCCCTACGGGCTGGGCTTCAGCGTCGAAGTGCCCCTCATCAAAGTGCTCCCCGAAGCCTCGGACGCCTCCGCCAAGACGGCCTTCCTGACGCTCGGGGCGCACAACGTCGCCTACTACAAGAAGGTCCACGGCAAGCGGAAGCTGTTCCACGTCAAGGGCATCGTCCTGCCCAAACACTGCCCGCACGGGGGCTGGCCCATAGCCTCGAAGTTCAGCTTCCAGGACGGCTCGACGGTCATGGCCAAGCGCACGGTTCCCTGCCCGAGGTGATGCGAGCGCCGGCGCGAGCGCTGCTCGCAGGGCTCGCGATCGTCGTCGGGCTCCCGCTCGTCGGCGCGTCGGCGCCGGCTCCCGCGGCGGCGGGCGCGAGGACCGTCGCGAGCGTCCACCCCTCCTTTCAGCCCGACCGGCTCGGCGCGAGCACAGCCCTGACGCTCGCGCTGCGCTACTCCAGCGACGAAGAAGAAGGCGTCCCCTCCCCCGTGCGCACGATCGTCGTGCAGCTGCCCGCGGGACTGGGGATCGATCTGCGCGGGGTGCTGACGTGCCCAGCGGCCCGCCTGCGGCGGGAGGGCTCGGACGGGTGTCCGTCGGCATCGCTGCTCGGACGCGGCCACGCGGCGCTCGAGGTGCACGCCGGCTCGCAGACGCTCCCCGAGCGGACCGCCGTGTGGGCCTTCCGCGGACCCGACCGCGGCCCCAGCCCGACGCTCGAGATCCTCAGCCAGGGCTACACGCCCCTGGACGAGCGGACGCTCAGCACCGGCGTTCTGCGTGGCGAGGGCGCGCCGTACGGTTCGGAGCTGACGCTGTCGATCCCCGCGATCCCCACGCTCGTGTACGAGCCGGACGCCTCCATCGCCTCGCTGTCGCTGACGATCGGCCGGGGCGGGGTGCTCGCCGTCCCCCGCAGCTGCCCGCCCGGTGGCTTTCCGTTCGCGACCGCGTCCACGTTCGCCGACGGCTCGCACGCGACCGCCACGGCGAGCCTGCCGTGCCCGTAGCGGCGCCAACGCGCCGCTCGAAAGCGATATTCTGAGAGCCCATGGAAACGATCCTCTCCGTCCTTCAGGTCGCGATCGCGGTGATCCTGATCTTCCTGGTGCTGATGCACTCGGGCAAGGACTCCGGCCTCTCCGGCGCGTTCGGGGTGGGCAGCGGCACGGGTCCGCTGGGCGGCGGATCGCTGGTCGAGCGCAACCTCAACCGCTGGACGATCTTCTTCGCGGTGCTGTTCTTCCTGAACGCGTTCCTGCTGCTCAAGAAGGTCTGAGCCGCGCCGAGCGCCCGGCGCGCGGCCTACGCGTCGGACGCGCCCGGAGGCTCGAGCGAGTCGCCGGGGCTCATCGCCTCGAGCGAGTCGAGGATCTCGATCGCCTCCGCGCGCAGCTCGGCGTCGATCGCCTGGTAGTCCTCGCGCGAGAGCTTGCCGGTGCGGAAGTCGAGCTCCGCGTCGCGGATCTCGCGGTACTTCGCCTCGCGCGCCGCCTCGAGCTCGTCCAGCGTGTGCGCGGGAGGCGACGCGCCCGCGTCGTCTCGCTGTGCCTGCGCTCCCGTCACGAGCCGCGAGCCCCCCACCCGACGCGCGCGGCGCAGCGGCGCGCCGACGACGAGCAGCACGAGCCCGACGAGCGCCAGCATGAGGATCGCGATCACGAAGGCCACGCCGTCAGAGTCGCACGACGCTCGCGCGTCAGGCGCGGGCCAGGCCCCGCAGCGCTCGCGCGCGCGAGCGCGCGGCAACGCGGCGACGCACGACGCTTGGCGCCGGCCACAGTGCGATCAGCCCGCCGCCGAAGCTGATCAGGCCGCCGATCCAGATCCAGAACACGAGCGGCGAGACGAGGAAGTTGAACTGCGCCTGCGGCGGGTGCTTGAGGTAGGCGCGCGCCAGGTAGGCGATCGCGACGAGCGCGTCTTCCGGCGGCAGCGTGCTGTTGCCCACCGTCACGATCCGCTTCAAGGCCGGGGTTTCGATGTCCGGCTCGATCGCCGTCCACACGTTGCGTGTGAGGCTCGCGTCCATCGCCACGTGGCTGACGGGCTGGCCGCCGATCAGGCTGCCGACGGTGCCCTGGCTGGCTTCCTGGGAGGCGTAGAAGCCCTCGCTGGGGTTCAGCGTGGCGACGTGGCGTCCGTGCTCGGTGACGTCAAGCAGCGCGCCCAGGCTCAGCGTCGAGCCGGTATGGGCCTCGTCGTATTTGGGGGTGATCGTCGCCGTCGGGCGCACGTAGCGGACGGTGTAGGCGCCGACGCGGGTGGACTGCCCCGGCGAGAGCCCCAGCTGGGAGGCGTGCTCGAAGGACGAGGAGGCGGCCACCCCGATGAACAGGACGGCGATGCCGATGTGCACGATGTAGCCGCCGTAGCGGCGGCGGTTGCGTCTGACGAGCGCCAGCAGCGCCAGCGGCGCGGCCTCCCCAGCCATCGCCCGCCGCGCGCGCGTACCGCGGAAGAACTCCTGGCCGATGCTGCCGAACACGAAGCCCGCGCAGCAGAACATCGCCGCCGCCAGCGGCTTCTGGGTGACGCCGGCAATGAGCAGCGCGAGCAGCACGAGCAGCGCGCAGACGATCGGCACCACGAAGTTGCGCCGGGCGTTCGCGAGCGTCGCGCGTCGCCACGCGATCACCGGCCCGACGCCGCTGAGCAGCACCAGGATCAGCGCGAGCGGCACCGTGTAGCGGTCGAACCACGGCGGACCCACAGACGCTTCCTGGCCGGTCACGGCCTCTGAGATCAGCGGGAAGTAGGTGCCCCAGAAGATCACGAAGCACAGCCCCACGAGCACGACGTTGTTGGCGAGGAAGATCGACTCGCGCGAGAGCCACGAGTCCAGCCGGTGCTCGGAGCGCAGCATGTCGCGGCGCGAGACGACGAGGTAGATCGAGCCGCCGATCAGCGCCGCGATCAGGCACACGAACGGCACCCCCAGCGTGTGCCCGCCGAACGCGTGGATCGAGTCGAGGATGCCGCTGCGCACCAGGAACGTGCCCATGATCGCCAGCGTGCCGGTGGCGAGCGCCAGCGACACGTTCCACACCTTCAGCATCCCCCGCTTCTCCTGGATCATCAGCGAGTGCAGGAACGCGGTGCCCGTCAGCCACGGCATCAGCGAGGCGTTCTCGACCGCGTCCCAGCCCCAGTAGCCGCCCCAGCCGAGCTCCGAGTAGGACCACAGGGCGCCGAGCAGGATGCCCGCGCCGAGGAACAGCCACGCGGCGAACGCGAAGCGGCGGATCGCTTTGATCCAGTCCGCGTCCACCCTGCGCGCCAGCAGCGCGCCCATCCCGAACGCCAGCGGGATCGTGCACAGCGTGTAGCCCGAGTACAGCATCGGCGGGTGGATGATCATCGTGGGGAAGCGCAGCAGCGGATCGAGCCCCACGCCTTCCGGCGGCGCCGGGTTCGTCGTCGCGAACGGGTTGGCGTAGAAGACCATCAGCGCCACGAAGAACCCGCCGAAGCCGAGCATGATCGCGGTCGCGTACGCGGCCACGTCGCGCAGGCGCTTGCGCGTCAGGAACAGCGCGAGGCTCGACCACAGCGACATCAGCCACGCCCACAGCAGCAGCGAGCCTTCCTGCGAGGACCACACCGCGGCGGCGCGGTAGAGCGCCGGCGTCGTGCGGCTGGAGGTGTCCGCGACCGTGTTGAACGCAAAGTCGTCGCGCAGGAACGCCACCTCCAGCACGATCATGGCGACGGTCAGGACCCCGGCGAGCGCGTACACGGAGCGCCGGCCCGACTCCGAGAACTCGACCCGCCCGCGGCGCACCCCGTACAGCGACGCGCCGATCCCGTACGCGCACACCACGAGCGCCAGCACCAGGCATGCGAACCCGAGGCCGGCCATCAGCGCCTACGCTCCCGGCTGGGCGTGTCCACCGCGCGGCGGGGCACTCAGGAGTTCTGGTTCTCGCTCGGGGGAGCGGTCTTGTACTTGGACGGGCACTTCGTGATCAGCGAGTTGCGTTCGCCGATGAACCGCGTCCCCTGCTTTTCGACGGTGACGATCACCTCGCGACCTTCGCGGAAGGGGTCCGGCACGATTCCCGTGTAGGCCAACGGGATCGCGGTCCCCCCGACCCGGTCCTCGACGCTGAAGTCCAGGACGGCGCCCTCCCGGTGGACCGAGCCGTTCACGACCGTGCCGGTCAGCTGGTAGCTGCGCCCCGGCTGGGCCTCGCGCACCAGCTGGCTGGGGGTGAGCGCCGGGCTGGCGGCGCTGAAGCTCGTGTAGATCAGCGCGCTCGCGAGCACCACGGCCGCGCTCAGCGCCACAACCAGGCGCACTGTTCGCTTGCGCGAGGGGTTCATCGCGCCGAAGTATCGCAAACCCCATTTGCGCCCGCGTCGGCAGTCGCGGCTGCCCGGGCGCCGCCGTGGGGGCGAGATCGACAGGAAACAATGGTTGCACGGCGAAACCTTTAGCCGTGGCCGACGTTATGGGAGGTAGCGCACGATGAGACCGAGCCTCCTGCACCCCCTTGGCGAGCCGCGACACTCGCGCCGGCACCGGCGCGGGCGGGGAGCCCGGGCGGTCGAGGCCGTGCGCGAGCCCCCCGCGCGGACACCCGACCCCGTCGAGGCGCCCCCCACGCGGGCGTGCGACCCCGCCGTACAGCGCGCCCGCGAGGCCGGCGGCCCGATCGACCACGCCTCCTACACGTGCTCGTGCGGCTATCTGTTCTGCGCGTCGGTGTCGACGACCGTGACCTGCCCGCACTGCGGCGCCGACCAGGCCTGGTAGATCGGTCTGGCGGTGAGGCCGTCGGCCTGACGCAGGCCGACGTGCGCAAGCGCCCCCTCGACGTATCCACGAGCCGCCAGGCACGACGAAGGCCCCGCGATTGCTCGCGGAGCCTTCGTGTACCGCTGTGCGTCCGGATTGCCGGTCTTGCCTAGAGAGCGCTGATCGCGATCACAGGCTGGTAGTTGACGCCCTGGCAGCCCGCGCCTTCCTCGGGTCCGAGTTTGCCCACGTCTTTCGCGCCCGGACAGTACATTTCGCTCCAGGTCGAGTTGGCGAACCATTCTTCCACCGGGTCCGAACCCACCGACAATGTGCCTTCGGACGGTTCGCTGACCGCCACGTTCAGCGAATCGGACGGCCCGCTCGTCGGGTAGGAGACGGTGACGATCGCTTTCTTGGGCAGTCGCTGGAGTTTCAGCTTGATCGAGATCGGGAACGCGTAGCCGTTGAAGCATTCTTTCGATGCTTCGTCGTACCACGTGCCCGCGTATTCCCCAGTGCATTTGGGGCTGGCAGACGGCCGGTAGGACATCTTGAAGGTCTTCGTCTTCGTCGCGATCGGGGTGGTGAGTTCTCCCACTTCGTAGACGCGGAGGGTGACCGGGACCCTGAAGCCCTTGGTGGGCTTGGGCGTTTGGCAGTTGTCTTCACTCCAGCCGCCGCTCTGACATGCCCAACTGCTCATCACGACCGTCACCGTCGGGTTCTTGCGGGCGCTACCCGCCAGTTCGACCTCGCCACCGAACTCCGTCGTGGAGGTCGCCGCCAAGCCGATCGATGCGAAGTTCCCGGGCAGCGGACTCGGGACGTTGTTGTAGACCACTTCGGCGCTCGCCGTACCAGCCGCAAGGGCGGCGACGGCGGTTGTCGCGAGGAGCGCCGCAGCCAACCTGGCCGACCTCGCTGGAATCCTTCCGCTCATGTCTATCTCCATCTGTTGTAATCAAGCCCTCTGACTACGAGGCCGTTCCGGACCCACTCCAGGGCCCGGTGGGACGGAAACCGCATGGCGACGGGTCATCCACCCCGTGCAAGAGTCTGCTCGTGCTAGCCGATTCCCCGCTCCGCAGGATCCCTCCGCGTCGAGACGCTAGTCGCAGGCGCGACTATTGTCAAGTCTCCCTGCCGGCCGCGCCAACGGTGCGCGGGGCGCTTTGTAAGACGCCCGCATCCTACCTCCCCACTCCGACGCCTTCCGCGTGCCGGTCGAGCCACGCCTGCAACTCGCTGACGGGTATCAGCTTACGCCGCCCAAGCCGGACAAGCCGCATGTCGGGCTCGATATGCGCGCGCCAGGTGTCCCAGGACACGCCCAGCGCTTCGCACGCCTGCTCGACGCTCAGCGCGAGGATGGGTGCGCTCCGTTTCTTGGCGGCAGCGGCAGCGGCCGCATGTGGCGGTATTGGGGCCATCGCAGATATAGACCCCAACCTCCTCGAACCGGCCACGCAATTGCGCAGCACAGACACCGTCGCACGAGCGACCGATCGCCCGCCGCCGCCGCTCGAACGGCCAGACACCGGACGCCGGCTCCGCCGGCTGTGACCGAGCGTGGCGTCGCCAGAGCGCGTCAGCCCGGCGGTGTGCGCCATGCTTCGAGCACGCTGCCCACCGTTGCGCGCACGCGTTCTCGTGCCTGCGATCGGTCGACGCCAGCCATCAGCAGATCGTCGTACTCGCTTTCGCGATGACGCGCGGCGGCAGCCACTGCAAGCGTGATCGCGGTCGGGTCGAGCGCCCGCGCGGAGGCGGTCCGGCCGACGCGACCACTGCCGCGCCTGCCGGTGTGTGAGGCGATCTCCTTCACGCACTCAGGGGGGCAGCCCGGGAACAGCCGGCCGATCTCGTTCGCGAGCTCACGCTCGAAGTCCGCGTCCTCGACGGCACGCCGCTCGCGTTCTCGCTGACGACGCCGCAAGCGGGCGTCCTCGTCGGCGAGGCATTCCGCTTCGGCCTGTTCGAGTGCCGGCTCCTCGACGAGCACGCCCTGCCGCTCGTAGCGCCTGCGCGCACGGCTGAAACGCACGACGACGGCGGAGAGCCGGCTGTGCTTGCGCGCCCTGCGCGTCAACGCCGCCTCCCCGGCGCCGAGAAACGTCAGGTGCGCGAGGTCCGCGCAGGAAAGACATAGCGGGCCGCCGTCATCCATCGTCAGCCAGCCTGCGTCGGTGTCCCCGCACGCAGAGCATGTCCACTCCTTCAGCGGCGAGACGACCACGATCTCGGGCCTCTCAGGCGACGCGCTCACCGCGCGATCGTAGCTTCACCACGACGCAGCGCCACGCCGGACCAGATGACACGATTGCGGGGTGCCCACGAGAGCTCGCCGTGAGTCCAAGAACGTTCAGGAGGTCGTGTGCGATCTATCGGCCGAGGAGCTGCGCGAGATTGTGCGCTCCGCTGTCGATCGCCATCCAGATGTGGAACGCCACGTCCTGCTCGCGGCAGCCCGTAGCGAAGGGGATCTCGGCGAGCTGCGCCGCGAGGTCGACCGTGGGCTGCGCACGCGCCGGTTCCTCGACTACCACGAGAGCTCAGCGTGGGCACGCGCGGCGCAGCCGGTCCTCGAAGAGCTGCGTCTCGCCGCAGAGAAGTCACCCTCAGCTGAGCTGCTCGCCCTCATCGAGCGAGCAGTCGGGCACGTCGTGAAGGTGATCATGCACGCGGATGACTCGAACGGCACGATCGGCGATCTCGCCCGCGAGCTGCTCGACCTGCACGCGCAGCTGTGTGACGCGCGGGTCGCCGACGCGGTGAAGCTCGCCGAGTGGATGGTGCGCTTCAGCTGCGATGACCAGGACTTCTTCGAGATCGATCCCGTCCGCTACCGCGCGGCGCTCGGCGAGAACGGCCTCGCCGCCTACAGGCAAGCGATCGAACAGCGCCACGCCGACGGCAGCGAGCTGTTCGCGGTGCGGTGGGCACGCGAGCGGCTCGCCGTACTCGACGGCGACACCGAGGCTATCGTCGCTCTGCTTGGCGGGGACCTCAGCGCTCCACATCAGTTCATCGCCGTGTGCGAAGCGATGGCGGAGCTTGGGCGCGAGGACGATGTGCTCTCGTTTGCGCTGCGCGGCATCGCCGAGACCAGCGGCTGGCAGGTCGACAAGCTGTATGACCTAGCCTGCGACGTGCACGAGCGCGCCGGCGCGACGGTCGAGGCGCTCGCGCTGCGTCGCCAGCAGCACGAGCGCACACCCTCCGCAAGCACCTACTCGACGCTGCGCCGCGCCGCCGAGGCGCTCGGCGCCTGGGGGCTGGAGCGCGACGCCGCCAGGCGGGCGCTGCGCGAGCGCGACCGCGGCAGCTACGTCGACGCGCTCCTTCAGGAGGGCGACGTTGAGACCGCCTGGGCGATCGCGACCGAGGACTCGACCTGGGACCCAGGCGGCGATCGCCGCGCCCGCCTCGCCCAAGCACGCGAGCCCACACACCCGGACGAGGCGCTCTCCTTGTACATGCTCATCGCCGGGGAAGAGCTGCTCCAGACAGGCCGCCGCGCATACGCGCGGGCGATAGCGATGCTGAAGCGCGCACGCCGTGCCGCAAGCGCCGCCGGACAGGATCGCTGGTTCTCAGACCAGCTCGTCAACCTGCGCGAGCAACACCGCCGCCGCCCGGCCCTCATCGAGATGCTCGACAAGGCGAACCTCCCCTGAGCGCTCGCCACTTCGGGACGGCCTTGTCTGGCGCTGCTCGTAGCTTGTCTGGGTGGCCGAGAACGATCCAAGCACGACTGATCCCGATGGACGCCTTGTCGTGTTCGACGCCGGCACCCGTCTGCACCTGTCCCTGGGTCGGCCGGAGCTCGTGGACGAGCACGAACTGATCCTCGGCACCGTCGCGCATCCCGACCACCGCAACGATGACGCCATCCCGGGCCGCGAGCACTTCTATCGGCGACACGTCGATCCCCGAAGGTGGCTGCGGGTGGTCGTAGACTTCAATGACGAGCCCGCGTGGGTCGTGACCGCACTGGTCCAAGAAAACCCGCCGCGCGGCTGGAAATCATGACCATCACGATCGCCGGCATCCCGTTCGACCATCACCACTACGACGAGCGCGGCGACGTGCTCTACCTCAACGTCGGCGAGCCCCGTCCTGCGGCACGCGGCCTGGAGACGCCCGACGGGCACGCGATCCACTACGACGAGAACGGCGCGGTTATCGGGTTGACGCTGCTGAACGTCCGGCACACCCTGGAACGCGACGGGCGACTGACGCTCACACTGCCACCGGAGCACCTCGAAGCCGACGCACTCGAACCCATCCTCGCCGCAGCCTGAAATCGTAAGGTCGCTCAGCCGGTCTGGTCACCCTTCAGATCGCCGCGCCCGACCGCCGCGCCGCACCACGGCGACCGGCAACGACCAGATAGCGCACGCCGGCTTCGCCCGCTGTAACCGAGCCTCCCCTCCGGGTCGGCTCTCCACCGACCTTCGCGTCGTGCCAGCCGGCCGGCAGCCCTGACGGGCTGCTCGCTCGCCCGTTTGCTGACGCTCTCTCGAAGTCGACGTCGCAGTTCTCGTCGCTGGGATCGCCGCCCCGAGAGAGCGACGCACGCACGAAGGCCGCCATCGACTCTGACAGTCTGCACGCAGGGACGCTTCCGGCTTCGCCGCCGACGCATAAGTGCCAGTCGGTGTTCTGTGGCCGAATACAGTTGTCGGAGCTACCGTCTCGGGCCATCCCAAGCTCAAGCTCCCCAAGATGGCAGGGAGAGCACCGCCGAATCGCAACGCTCCTGGGCGATCGGCTCAGGGCAGCACGCCTCTCGACGGGCCTCTCGCAGGAAAGGCTGGCTCGTGTTGCTCGCCTCCACCGTACTGAGGTCGGCGCGATCGAGCGCGGCGAGCGGGTGCCATCGCTGAGCACGTTGCTCGTCCTCGCACACGAGCTTGGCCTCGATGCTGGCGACCTAATCCGTGATCTACCCGTCCCACGGGAGCGTCGCGCCCTGGCCGTGTAGCTGGCTCCACTACCCCGCGGCCTACCACGCCACCGGTTGGCGGCGCCCAGCCTGGGGGGTGGCCGGGCGCCGCGTCGGCAGCCGAATCTACCGCGCCGAGCCGTGGTCGTGCCGCACACCGGCCGAGGCTCCCGCGTCGCCTCGGTCGAAGACCGCTGTCTGCGCCCGTGCAGACAGGACGCGACAGCGATTTCGCGTAGGTTACGGCCAGCTACGCCGACGAAGGCGCGAGGACCCGTTCGTCGAGCGCAGGCTCGCCCAAGGCGCTGGCGTGGCCGCCGCCAGCGGGCAGTGCGCGCCGCCAACGCCCGGAAGCCTCATCTGCCCGCCAGGCGATGCGGGCTGCTGAGTTACGCCGCCGGGCACGGCTTCGGCGGCGAGTTCATGCACATCTGCTCGCGCCTGCGCTTCGCCGGCGGCCTCGATATTAACGGCGAGATGCCTTCGTCGTTGCGGGTTGGCGCGCTGTCTCGCGAGCACGTACGCGGGGCGAGGCTCACGTCGCCAGCTCTTCCAGGCTGGGGCCGGACCGCGGAACCGGCCCATTGGCGTCGCGCTCTAGCGTGACGCCGCGCCCAATTGCCGCGCCGTCCCAGGCCGATCACCTACGCAGCCTAATGCTTCCGAAGCCTGATACCGTTCCCGCACTCCGCATGAACACGTTCGTTCTAAAGAACCGGACGCCCGGGGAATCGGATCTGGCTCGCGTGGGTTGTTCTGATACGGGCAACTTGGGGAGTAAGAGACGAACCCACCTCAAGCTTCGTAGCACGCGCAAGCGTCCGGTGCTCTGGTGGCCGACACTGGTAGGTGACGGTGAATGCCCTGACGGCGTTCCTGAGGGCCTCGAAGGTGTCGAAGCGCCGGATCCACAGCACCTTGCCCCTTGAGGGTCTCGATGAACTTCTCCGCGCAGCCGTTGGCCTCGGGCTCGTAGTGATAGGCCGGTGAGCGGGCGATGCCGAGATGGTCGATCTCGACCTGGTAGTGCTCGGAGCGAAAACAGGACCCGCCGTCATAGCGAAGCGCCAGCCCCGAGGCGACGGCCTGCTCGACTGACCCGAAGCGCTCGCGGCACACCTCGCGCAGCAGGTCCGCGGCGGCGAAGCGGTCCATCCGCAGCCCCGCATCGGCCCACGCCTCACCGGAGGCGTGGTCGATCATCACGAACACCGCGCAGCGGCCCTCTTCGGTCCAGCCCTCCGTCGCGTCGGTCGCCCACAGCGTGTCCGGGACGCTGACGGTGATCGTGCCGTCATGCAGCCGCTGCGCGCGCTTACGCACCCTTCCCGTGGGGGCGAGCAGCCCCGCGCCCCTGGTCAGGCGCAGCACGCCCTGCGCCTCGCGCAACGTGAAGTCCTCGACCGGCAGCGGACGGGCCTTCAACCCCTCCCGTCCGGCGGCCAGGAACTCCTCCCGCCAGGCGCTGATCCGCCCACGCGCTGGACATCCTCCTCCAGTGCTCCATCCATCCCGGCCTCCGTGACTCTCGACATGCTGACCTCCTCGGTCTAAACGAGTGTCCGGTCAGAACCGGGCGCGAGGGAGGGAATTGACGTTGCGGGCTGCCTCCGCTTTGTCCTGAGAACACCAAGCGATCGAGGCACGCCCGCATGGAGAGGCCCGGAGCGAGAGCTTCGCCGCGAGATCACTGAGCTGCTCGCCGGGCGTAGCCGGCGATGGAGGGGCCCTATTGAGACCGGTCGGCCGGTCGGTACCAGGCTGATCTTGTAGCAGGCACTGGAGGACGAAGGTCACGGACTTCCTCGGCCGCCGCTGTTCGCCTATGCGGCACCGTTCGGTAACATCACCCTATTGCGATCTATTAGCAGCTATCGGCGTTATTGAAACACCGCCGATAGTCAGAAACATGCCTTGGCCCGATGAATCGTGGCCGGATATAACCGCGCGTGCTCAGCGCACTGTGAATCTATCTGTTCGACCACGCCGAGTCGTCCATCCAAAGGGGATCGTGATGGGATCTAGGAGGTCGTTTGTTCTCGCTGCTGTGAGTACGGCGGTAGTTGGCCTAGTGACGTTGTTGTCACCGGTGGCAGCTTTGGCCTGTTCGCCGAAAACTGAGCCGGTAAACGAACATTGCTACGGCATAGCGCAATGGAATGTCGAAGGAAAAAGTGGATCAGGCTTCAAAGGGCTTGACACGATCCTGGGGATCAACAGCGAGGCGCTTTACGCCTACAGCCAGGAAGGCTATTCCAACGATATATCCGATGAGGCGTGGCTTGAGTTCGACGAAGGGGCGTACTGGAACGAGTCGGGGGAGCATCTTGGCTGCGGGTACCTCATCGGTTGCACGCCGGAAGCTTCAGATCGATACTTCTGGTTTTATAACTCCGAGAGATACGGCGAGGGTGGCCAAGGCTCGCCGGAAGGCGGTGGACCCGAAGAATGGGAAGTCGCTGACTATTACGAGCCATCAACCGGTGTCTGGTATGTGAAGTCAAAGAACTGGGCTACGCTTGTCGCTGGGCAGCCGTCGCAAGCCACGATTCTCACTGCGGGCGTTGAGACGACGACCTCTGATGCGCTGAATAGCGCCGGTGCGTCGCACCTCGATTGGGAGGACCTGCAAGGGAAATGGCATGACAACGACTGGAGTAGCGGCACCGGTCACGCGGACAGCTCCTGCGATGCGCCGGCTGTAGCGGCATGGATCACAAAGTACACGACGTTTGGGTATGGCGTCAATATCGACTATCCCTGTGACACCGAAGACGACGCACTCGTGTCGTCCCCTTCCGGTGCCGGGGAACCAACCACCGGCACCCATACACCGCCAGCGCTTCGCGCGGTCGTGTCGTCGGCGGCCGCGGCCATGTCACCTAATCTGAGCGCCACGGCTCCGATGAGCATGGCCGAACTGAAGACGCGAGTAACAGCGCTCGCTGCAAGCTCGGGCGAGGACCCTGAAATATCGTCGATCGAAGTCGCGCAGGCTCCGCGCAGGCAGGCGATGGCCGCAGTGACGCCTGGGTCGTCGTTCGTCGAAACTGGTGAACGCAAGGAATGGCTGAGCGAATCAACATACGCGGTCGTCCTTCACGGGCACTTCGAATCTGCGGCTGCACCTAGCGGAGTACAGTCGGAAGGCGAACCACAGCCGAAGCCGTACACGACGCTCAGCTTCGTGCTCGACGCTAGGACGGGCGAAGTGAGCGCGTTCGCCCTCACCGAGCCGAGCCAACACCAGCCAGAGATCTCCGAGCTCGGAGACGTCAGCGCCCTGTAGACCTGTAGGAGTCGTGCGCCGGGTACACGAGCATTGAGTGCCCGGCGCCGCTCCAAAGGGGTATCCCCAACAGGCCAAAGGATGGTACGATCAGCGTGGGTCGAACGAACAAAAGGATGGTCCGATGAGCGTCGTGAGGTTGAAAGGCTTCCTGGGGCCACTGGCGATCGTTCTAGCCGCCGGAGCAGTTGCGCTCGGTGTCCTTGTGGCGGGCGCCCAAGCGGGGAGCACCCATCCAGCAGGGATTCCAGGCAGCGTCAAGCGGGTACTGCTCGAACGCGCAAAGTCGCTGGCGGCCGAAGGCGGCGACTCCCACCCCTACGACATCCAGGCCGTCCGCACGACCGAGGCCAAGGCTAGGCGCCTAAGAATTGGATCATCTGATCCTCAGCTGTCCGCGAACGAACCCGTGTATATCGTGGCCCTGCGCGGGCACTTCCGGTGTGGTGTCCCGGATAGCACGACAGGCGTGGTGATCCCCTGTATGGTGGCGCCAGGACCAGCGGCTCGTCATCCACAGCCCTCGCGTACGTATTCCGTGGGCGTGCTTCAGATAGCCGCGGTTACGATGGAAGAATTGGCGCGCGGGAACGACAACATCTATCCGAATCTGAGACGCGTCGGGGTGCCAGTCTGTTTGGGCAGTGGGCCGCACGGCTGTTGTGCGAGCTGCCGCTGAGCCTCAAGAACGCTCAATGGTTGCTGTTCGCCCTGGACAGTTTGGCGACCGGTGAACCGCCATCCTCGGCCGACGCGCTGCTCGTGGTGCTTGAGCACCACGATCTCTCACGAGCCACTCGAATCCTGCGCGCGTGGCAAAGCACGTGGCCGACAACCACAAGCCGATAGCCCGCTCGGCGACGAACTGTGCTAACCCGGCTTCGCGCGCATGAACTGTTCGGCCCCGCCGTCGCAGCCGCCAGGCTGGATCGCGTGTGCGGCGGCTCACCGGAACGCTACTGCCGAGGCTCTTCTGCGAGCCATTCGTCAAGCATCGGGCGCGTGAAGCGGATATGCCGGCCGACCCGATGGCAGGGCAAGCAGCCGGTCCTCACCGCGTCGTAGACCCAGCTCGGGTCAGCTTGCGCCCCGACACCACCGGAAGCTCGTAGCGCGCCAAGAGCAGGATGGGTGTGCTCCGTTGTCCTGGCGAGGATGCCGGGCGTCGCGGGACATGCTTGCCGACGGCGGAACGCCTGCGCACTCGATTGAGTATCGGCTCTAACCGCCCGCTGCCGAGGGGAGCGACGCAGTTGCAGCGTCCGGCCTGGCAAGGTGCTCGACGCTCGCTGCGATCGTGAGCGCGCCGTCGCTGCGGGCGAGCGCTTGGGCCATAGCGCTCGCGCCGCGCGTGAGCTCCGGATCCTCGAGCGCGCTGGCGATCACTCGCCTGAGCTTGCGGGGTGACGCGCGCTTGCGGGCGCGCACGCCCGCGCCGCAGGCAACCACTCGGGCAGCGTTGTCGGGCTGGTCGCGGCCATCCGGGATACACAGCAGCGGCACGCCGTCCGCGAGCGACGCGTTGACCGTCTGCCAGCCAGCGTGCGTGATGACGAGCTTTGCGTGCGGGAACACGCTCCTATGCGGGAGGAACGCAACGGTGCGCGCGTTCGCCGGGATCTGCAAATGGGTGGTGTCGAGCGCCGGTCCGGCTGTCAGCAGCGCCCTGACGGGCAGGCCGCCGAGGGCGTCGAGGATACGTTGGGCGAGCGCCCGCTGGTTCATGTAGCTCGTGCTGAGGCTGATGACAACGAGCGGGTCTGTGTTCGTGTCCGGCCACGGCGAATCCCACTCGCACGGGTAGGGCTCGAAGGCCGGGCCGACGTAGCGCACGTTCCGGGGTAGCGCCCCGCGGCTTGAGAAATCCAGCTCGGGCGCCGTCATCACGCAGATCTCCCGTACACCGAGCAGCTGGTCGGCCCACTCATCCAGCGGCGCCAGCCCCTGCTCGGTGCGCGCCTTGTTGAGCAGCGGCACACCCGTTCGCAGGAGGCGCGTCGCGACGCGGTTGACGAGAGCGTCGCGCATGCCTCCAAGCGGCCCGTCGACAGGCCCAAGGCCGCTGAACAGCGGCGGCACACCGCCGACGGGCAACGGATAAGGACAGTGCACAAGCGCGACGGCGGGCACGCCCGCACCCTCAGCAGCGACCGCGGCGCCGCTCAGCATCCAGTCGAACACCACGACGTCGGCGGGCCAGCGCTCCAGAAGCTCGGCGCACTCGCGACTCACATCGACCACGAACGCAAACAGGCCGTTTTTGAGCACACGCATCCCGGCGCCAAACCTGGTGCGCGCCTCCCAGTCACGCAGCGAGTCACTCTCACGCCGCGTGATATCGAAGTCCGGATGCGCGCGCTGGAACTCGACGAACTCCGCGCCCGTGCCTTCGATCCGCTCCCGCGCCGCGCGATGCGCGAGCACCCGCACCTCGTGGCCACGCTCCACGAGCCGGCGCGTGACGGCAAGCTGCGGCGGCGCGTTGCCGCTGAACGCCATCAATGTCTGGAAGACCCGCACGCTAATATTTGACCTTACTGCACATCAACTCAATATGTCGACCTCTTCGCCACAGAAGCGCACATACCGCATGTCCGCCCGCGCCGACGCCGCGGCCGCGACGCGCGAGCGCATGCTGGACACCGCATGGCAGCACTTCGCCAGCCGCCCCTACGAGGACGTCCGACTGCGCGAGATCGCCGCCGACGCCGCCGTCACCGCACAGACACTGCACACCGCCTTCGGCTCCAAGGACCAGCTGCTCACAGCCGCGTACTCGTGGTGGGGCCAGCGGGTGATCGCAGGGCGCGACGAAGCCCCCGTCGGACGCGTACCCGAGGCGATCACCAACCTCTTCGACCACTACGAGGCGCACGGGACCGCCGTCCTGCGGATGCTCTCCCAGGAGGAGCGAATCCCCGCGATCCAGCAAATGACCGACGCCGGCCGCGCCTACCACCGCGCATGGGCAGCAAAGACGTTCGCCCCACTCCTACGTGGCCTGCGCGGCGGCGCGCGCGAGCGGCGCCTTATCGCGATCGTCGTCGCGACCGACCTGCTCGTGTGGAAGCTCCTGCGACACGACATGCGACTCGAGCGCGCAGAGGCCGAACGCATCACCGCCGAGATCGTCCAATCTGCGGCGCGTTGAACAGATGCACCGCTGCTCGGCGACTCGCAGCGCCCATCAGCGGCGGCCCTGGCAATTCGCGCTCGTCGAGCACGAGGGCTCGATCACCTCCCTACGTTTGCCGCTTCCATCTACGGCGCGAGCGTGCCTCCGAGCTCGGTGTAGCGAGCGAGCATCGCATCGCGGTTCTCCGCGTCATATCGGTCGGCGCTTACGAACAAGCCGTCCTCGATGACATCCACGAGTCCGAGCGGGACCTCGAACTGCTCACCGTCTGGGCTCGTTCCCCGGACAGTCGCGCGCATCGCGATCACGCGCTCGTCGCACGCGAGCACCTCCTCCATCTCGATGCGCAGGTCAGACGACCCATACTCCGGGCGCCACTCCTCCCCGGCGTCCTGCGAGTTGTGCTCGCGACGGTCGACCATCACAAAGCCCTCCGCGTGCAGGTCGCGCACGCCCTCGAGGTCGTGAGCGTCGAAGCGTCGCTTGTACTCCACAGCGAGGCGTTCGGGGGCGCGGTGGCCAAGCTCCGCCAGATACCCAGGGGGCGGTTTGCGTCCGCGGGTTGGCTGGACGGTCGGCTCCATACGCCGGATCATATGGTTGCAACAGTGTTCGACCAAGACGCCGCACCGATGTCGCTGCCGCAGGCCGTGGCTCAACTGGCTCCGTACCAACGCAGCTCAAGTCGAGGCACACGTTTCGCCTGACACCACTTTGCCGCTGACTGGCGCATGGCGGCGGGTAGTATGCCCAGCGTTCATCCGGGCGACAAGGAGTCCGCCCGACGCAACCGTTCGAGTCCGCACCATATGCCCATCGACCCTCCGCTTGGCGACGAGCTCGACTGGAAGCCGGTCCGACGACCGGAGGGCGCCTCGATGCGGGGCGCGCACATTCTGATTCGCCCGGTCAACGCAACGAGTGATGCCACGCCGCTGTTCTCCGTCTCACACGCGCCCGACGGCGACCCCGCGATCTGGACCTATCTGCCCGACGGGCCTTATGAGAGCCCGGACCACCTGCGCCAGACGCTGACGTGGGCTGAAACCTCGCAGGACGCGCTGTACTTCACGCTGGTGCGCCTCGTGGACGAACGCCCCCTCGGCCTCGCCTCCTACCTCCGCATCACGCCGGAGTTCGGCGTCATCGAGATCGGGCATATCTGGTTCGGTGTGCCGCTGCAGCGGACGACCGGCGCGACTGAGGCGATCTTCTTGCTGCTGGGCCACGCGTTTGACGAGCTAGGGTATCGCCGCGTCGAGTGGAAGTGCAACGCGCTCAACGCCACCTCGCGGCGTGCCGCGGAGCGCTTCGGGTTCACCTTCGAGGGCGTCTTCCGCAAGCACCAGGTCGTCAAGGGCCGCAACCGCGACACCGCCTGGTATGCCATCACCGATGAGGACTGGCCGGCTATCCGCCGCGGATTCCAGACATGGCTCGCACCCGAGAACACGGACCACAACGGTCAACAAAGGCGGCTGCTCGCGGACCTGATCGACGAAGCTCGACGCCTACCGCCTGGAAGCTCGACCCGCACCTGCTGACGCTCACGGGCGGGCGGTCGGGCACCGAGGACCGCTTGCCACAGCGCTACTTCGAGTCGCGGCGCGCACGACGCCGCGCAGCGCTCCGGTTTCGGCCGCGAGCATCCCCGGCGGTTATCGTGTTGCCGCGAGCCGCGCGGCATGTAGGGCACTGTGGTTCGCGACCTCGGACAGCAGGCCGGGCGCGGCGACCATGTCGCCGACGAGGTAGATGCCGTCGCCTTGGTCGATTGGCGGCCGGTCGCGCCAGGTGCTGCCGGGGGTGTCCACGGCGCCGCTGGAGCTCTCCGCAACGCTGCGTCGTCGCCAGGTCTCGCTCTCACGCCAGCCTGGGAAGCCGTCGTCCATCGCGGCCTCGATCCTGGCTGTCGCCTGCTCCAAGGTCTCGCCCGGACGTAGGCCAGCGCTCGTTTGGATGAGATCCTCGCCTGGCGGGGCGAGGCTGGGGTCAGGCCCGGTCGTGCGCGTGAGATAGATCCGCTCGGTCAGGTCGAACACGACCCGCGGGCTGCGACGCTTAGAGCGGATCGCGACGTCGAGCAGGACGGTACGCGCGCCCTGCGTCTGCAGTTCTCGGCCGAGCAGCCGTCCGGCCGCTTTGAGTGGCAGCGCGAGGATCACCGGCGCTTGTGGCAGCTCGTGGACTGGCGAGCCGGTCTGGATGTCCACGCCGAGGTCGCGTGCCCGTTGGGCGAGCGCGTCGACAAGGACGCTCCAGCCGCCGATGACGTAACGGACTCGGTGCCCGTTGAGGATGAGTCGCCGGAACCTCTCGTGGCAAAAAGCGGCCGACAGTTCGCCGGGGTCATGGTGGAAGGTTGGCAGCGACGCGAACCCAATCGCGGCTTGCGCGGCACGCTCGCCAGCGTGCTGCTCTGCCCACGTCCGGTAGTCGATGTCGGCCGGCGCTTCGCCTCGCAGCCGCAGCGCGGCGCTCAGCAATGGCCGCGGGATGCGGGTGATGCGCCCGTCGAGGCGGGCGCGCATCGTCGTGGCGATCGGCACCGCGACCTTCGGGAGCAGCTTCTCGCGGCGAAGCCATGAGTAGAGCTCCCCGTCGCCGTAGAGGGCGTGCGGCCCGTAGTTCGCGATGTACGGCCTCTCGCTGCTGCGGGCTCTCCCTCCCAGCTTGCTCGTCGCCTCATACAGCACGACCTGCCGGTGTTGCTGGGCGCAAGCGATCGCGGCGACCAGCCCGCCGATTCCACCGCCGACCACTGTGATCTTGTCTGCCGCCACGAGCACCTCCCAAACGCTCACTATACTTACTGGTAAGTAAACTAGCATGACGACAACGGCAAAGACCGATACCTCGACCCGGCGGCGGCTCACCAGCGAGCAGCGTCGCGAAGTGCTGCTGGACGCTGCCGCCCGCGTCTTCGCTGCGCACGGCTACCACGCCGCCTCGATCGAGCAGATCGCCGGCGAAGCCGGGATCACCAAGCCGGTCATCTACCACCACTTCCCGTCCAAGAAGCGACTGCACCGAGCCGTGTTCGAGCACTACGCCCAGCAACTTCTCGCAACCGCGGCAAGCCGCGGGCAGCACGGCACCCCGAAGGAGCGCTTTCGTGACCTCGTTGCCGGGATGTTCGCGTTCGCGCACGCGCAGCCCCACATCTGGCAGCTACTGCTCGGAGACTCGAGCGACCCAGAGACCGCCCTCCTACAGCGGCAGCTTCGAGCGGTTGGCACCAGGCAGTCAGCAGCCCGGCTGGACGCCTTTGACCTCCCCTTCGATCGCAGGCTCGGGCGACGCAAGACAGCGGAAGCCATCGCGGAGCTGGTGCGCAGCGCCGTCGACGGTCTGGTCAGCTGGTCGCTGCAGCACCCGGAGGTCTCACGCGCCGCGCTAATCGACATAGCAAGTGAGCTGATTTGGGATGGCCTGCGGCAAACCGCACCGCCGGCTGACTAACGGTGCCGCCCCGTGGTCGCGAGCGGTGCCCGCCGAGCTCAAGTCCCGCGAGCCTATGTCGCATGCGACATAGCGTTCTATCTATGTGGCGTCACGGGTTATGTCGACGTGGGCGCCTTGGTCGGAGGATTGCGTGGCTTAAGTGGCTGTTGATGACGACATGTTCTGGCTGGTTGCCGGCTTGCGGATCGTGCAGATGAAGTAGATGCCGAGTTGGAACCACTCGCTTTGCACGGATTGGGAGAGGCGTGTGAGGTCTTCCCAGGGTCGCGAGTAGGGGTCTCCGGGGAAGATGGTTGCGATCGCCTCGCCGATCGGTCCGAGGAGCCGGCCGAGTGGGCTGGCTGGTAGTCCGGCGTCCATGATGACGAGGCGTCCCCGAGGACGCAGCGCCTCCCAGGTCTTCTGGAGCACGGGCTCGCGGTCGGGAAGCGCGGAGTAGCTGAGGCTGAACAGCGCCGCGTCAACTTGGCCGGGAAGGGCCAGCTCGGCTGCGTCCTGATGGAGCAGGTGGACGTTTTGCCGGTGGTGGTGGGTGGCCCATTGCTGTGCGCGGGCGAGCATTCCGCTTGATGCATCCACGCCCAGCACATGACCGTCATTGCCGACCGCTTCGCAGAGCAGCGGTAGGTTCCGGCCGGTGCCGCACCCGATCTCAAGGACCGTCTCGCCGGGCTTCAGGTCGAGTCGCTGAACCGCCTTCTTGCGGAGTCGGTGGGGCAGCAGGATCGTGATCTCGGCGGCGCGATACCAGCGCGCCATGCGGTCGTAGCGCCGTGTGACCTGCGGGAGCGGTTGACGAACGAAGGTGGACCGCGCCATCTGTCGATCATGCCATGACCACTTGCGTGGCGGTCCGCCGGGCGGGCGGGTAGCGCTGGGCGCCTCGGGCTCTTTCTAAAGCGTGCGCTCGTAGACGCGGTAGCGGCGCTTGATCTCGCCGCCCATGCCTTCCATCGCTCGGTTCATCGGCTGGTTGGTCTCCAGAATCCAGCCCATCTCGCCGCCCTTCTGCGGGGAGCGTTCGGCGGCGTCGAAGTGCATCTGGTAGAAGCGCGCCGCGACTCCGGTGTGCTGGTAGGCGGGCTTGACGCCGAGCGCGAACACGCGCACCGCGTCGATGTTCTTCTTCTCGCGCAGCGCGGTGATCCAGCCGAACGGCAACAGCCGCCCGTTGAGCTTGGCGAGCACCTGGTTGAAGTCCGGGAGCGTCAGCGCGGCGCCGACAACCTCGCCCGTGTCCGTCTTTTCGGCGACCATCGCCCAGTTCTCGTCAAGGACGGGCTTGAGGTCTTTGGCGTAGTGGCGGACCTCCTCCTCGTTGAGCGGCACGAAACCCCAGTTGCGCTCCCACGAGGAGTTGTAGACCTCGAGGAAGCGCGTGACCTCTCGCTGTAGGTCGCGCTTGCGGAAGTTGCGGCATACGATGCCGTGCTCAGCCTCAAGTCTGTCGGCCGCCTGCCAGATCGCGGGGTGAACCTTGTCGCGGCCGGTGACGTCCAGGCTCCACATGTAGAGGTCCATCGCCTTCTCCATCCCGGCGCCCTGCTCGAATAGCCGCTGGTAGTACGGGTGATGCCAGGTGCAGAGGATGATCGGCGGATACTCGTGGCCGGCGATCAGCACGCCGATCTCGTCGTTGGTCGTGAAGTCCATCGGGCCGACCATCCTGTCCCGGCCACGCTCGCGCAGCCAGCTCGCGGCGGCGTCCAGCAGCGCGCGCGCCGCCTCGGGGTCATCCTCGCACTCGAACCAGCCGAACAGGCCCCACTCGTTGTTCTGGAACTCGTTGAAGTTCTCATCGATGTGCGCGCTGATGCGGCCGACCGGCTGGCCGTCGCGGTAAGCGAGGAAATACTGCGCCTGGGCATGCTTGAAAAACGGGTTCTTGCGCGGGTCAAGGCGCTTCTTGAGGTCCATCACGAGCGGCGCGACCCACTTGGGCTCATCGCGATAGAGCCGCCACGGCAGCTTGATGAAGACATCCAGCTCGCGCCGGCTACCGACGGGTCTGATCTCGACAGCCATCCCGGCGAAACGTATATATCCTCCTCGACCGACGCGTGCCCAACTATCGCAGCTCGAAAGGTCGCCAAGCACGGGCACGCGGGTCGATCGGCCAGCTCAGCGAGTTCGGCCTCAGCGCAGCAGCTCGCTGACCTTGTGGGGCAGCTCGTGCGGGGCGCCAACGATCACCTCAGCGCCCGCGGCTCTCAGCTCGTGCGTGCTGCCGATACCCCAGGACACGCCGATCGCCGGGATGCCGCGCGCGTGCGCGCCGAGAACGTCGAATGACCGATCACCGACCATCACCGCACGCGAAACGCCAAGCGCTGAAAGAGCCCCACGGATGGTTTCCTCCTTGCCCTCCCGATGAGCGTCGAGCTCGGGCGCCGCGACATGCTCGAAGCCGTCTCTAAGCCTGGATCCACCGCCGAATGAGCGGGTTCTATCCGGTCTGGGATAAAGAATGACCTCCTGAGCAGGGAGAAAGCGGCTGTATCGGGCAGCCGCGCCCCGCGTCAGGAGGTCACCTTGATGGTGCAGGATGACGAGCCGGTCGGACTGGACGGGTTGCGGGTTGAGTTCGACGACGAGCGGGTGGTTTCAGACGCCGGGGTGATGCTCGTGGCGACGGTCGCTGAGCGCCTGGGGGTCGAGGCGCTCGCCGGCCGGTTGGTGCGGTTGCGCTCAGACCGGCCTGGGGCGGCCAACGCGGGCAGGAAGGTGATGGCGTTGATCTACGCGATGGTGCTCGGTGCCGACAGCATCGATGACGCCGATGTGCTGCGGGCTGGGCGCACGCGCCGCCTTTTGGGTGGCTGGTGCCCGGCGCCCTCGACGTTGGGGACTTTCCTGCGTGCGTTTACGTTCGGGCATGTGCGCCAGCTCGACGCGCTGCTCGGGCAGGCGCTCGAGCGCGCGTGGAGGGCGGGTGCCGGCCCCGGCACTGAGCGCCTGGTGATCGATGTCGACAGCTTCGTCGGCGAGGTCTGCGGCCGGCTGAAGCATGGCGCCTCCTACGGTTACACCAAGCTGTTGGGCTACCACCCGATCCTCGCTACCAGGGCGGACACGCGCGAGGCGCTGCACATCCGCCTGCGCAAGGGATCGGCGAACACCCAGAAGGGCATGCTGCGTTTCTGCGAAGAGCTGATCGCAAGGGTCGAGCGAGCCGGCGCGAGCGGTGAGAAGCTTTTGCGCGCCGACAGCGGGTTTTGGAACACCAAGGTCTTCGAGTACCTCGAGAAGATGGGCTGGCAGTACTCGATCGGCGTGCGGATGATCAAGACCGTCCGCGCCGCTGTCGAGGCGATCGACGAGAGCGCCTGGCAGAGCATCGAGTATCCCAACGAGGGCGAGGCGCAGATCGCCGAGACCGTCTACGGCGAGCGGCGGCTGATCGTCAGGCGTACCCGCCTGCTCGGAGCCCAGGCCGAGCTGTGGCCCGACTGGCGCCACTTCTGCTTCATCACCAACCGTGACGAGGACATCCTGCTCGTCGAGGCAGAGCATCGCGAGCACGCCGTCGTCGAGCAGGTCATCGCCGACCTCAAGGACCAAGCGCTCGCGCACTTCCCCTCCGGACAGTTCAACGCCAACGGCGCCTGGACCGTACTTGGAGCTCTCGCGCACAACCTGTTGCGCTGGACACAACTCCTCGGCCTGCCCGACACGACCGTGCGCGCTGCACGCACCCTGCGCCGCCGGCTCTTGGCCGTCCCCGGCCGCCTGACCCACCACGCTCGTGGCTGGACACTTCACCTCCCTGCCCGCTGGCCCTGGCACGCCGACTACATCAACGCGCTGGGCCGCGTCCGCGCGCTCCCCGCCCCGACCTGACAGCGCGCCGCGCTCACCGACGAGAAGCCGATCGATCCTGCCAGCCCCGGCACGACCAGCGTCGCCCACCTACTGCCTGGCGCTCCCGCGAAACTGTCAGAAAACCCTCGAGACCGCCCGACACACCTCCGAGCCCACACCAACACCGCCACCGCGCAGCCCCTGCGCTCGATCCACCCTACTCAGCCATCCCATCGGTGGATTCGGGCTAAGACCAAGAGCTGTGAGCAGGGGGTCCGCGAAAGCCAACGGCTTTGACGTCGCCACCGCAAGTCGATAACTCGCTGCAAGCGTCTCAAGGGCCGCGGGGACACCGGAGAAGACGAGCGTTTCACGCAGCGATGCCACGCGGTATCGAGCGCGGTAGCTCGCAAGGCACGCGAGCACGACCGGCGAGTCCTCCGGATGCCCAGTCAGCTCCGCGAACGCAAGCGTCAACTGCGGCCCGATGAACCGCTCAAGCGACTCGAGGCTTGGCTGCGGAAACCCCTGCGCATCCAGCGCGTGGGCAATACAACGACTGATCGCAACACGCGAATCGACTAGCACGCCATCGAGATCAAACAAAACCGCACTGTCCGAAAAGCCCTGCACGCAGTCGTCATCCTGACACGAACACATCCCCCGAAACCACACGCGCGCAGCGAGCGCCCCTCGGGCCCGACCACGACGCGGACCCACGCTCGGACGGTTGCGCGGTGCTGAGCCGGACCGGGCGTCAATGGTGTGTGTGGGGCGTGCGTGTCGCGCGTGGGCGCTCTACGCTCGACGGCCGCAGAACGCGGCGAACCCGGGCTGGGCGCCGACCTGCCCATCAGCGATGCCTGCATCCGTCAGCCAGCGCATGAGGTCGTCGCGCGCCGGCGGCAACGGACGGTGGCGTAGAAGTGCCAAGTATCGTGTTCAAGCGCGATGCTGGCTTACCTGTCGATCTGCGCGATCTTCAAGGACGAGGCGCCGTACCTGCCCGAGTGGATCGAGTTTCATCGGCTCGTAGGGGTCGAGCATTTCTTTCTCTACGACAACGGCAGCGTCGATGGCAGCAGGGAGGTTCTCGAGCCGTGGGCTCGCGCGGGCGTAGCGTCGATCGCGGACTGTTCGATCCCGTTGGAACAGGGCGGCCAGGGCTGGGCCTACGCGGATGCGCTGCAGCGATCCCGCGGACGCACGCGCTGGCTCGCGTTCATCGACCTTGACGAGTTCCTGTTCTCGCCAGCGCCGACGCCGCTGCCGGACGTGCTCAAGGACTACGAGGAGCATCCCGGCGTCGTCGTCAACTGGCAGGTCTACGGCTCCTCCGGGCTCTCGACCAGGACAGACGGCCTCGTGATCGAGAGCTTCGTCAGGCGTGCGAGGACGCAGTGGGTTCGCAACCGGCGTGTCAAGAGCATCGTCGACCCATCGCGCGCGCTGCGGGCGGTCGGACCGCACTTCTTCGAGTACGCCGTCGGAGCACTCGCTGTCACGGAGGATCATCAGCCGGTGCGCGTGATCGAACGCCGCGCGTGGGCGCGGCGATGGCGGCGCAGCCTCTCGCGGCTGCCCGTCATCCAGACAGACCCCTATGCGATACGCCAGTCCTCCGTCAAACGCGTCTCGGTCGAGCGCCTGCGGCTCAACCACTACGCGGTCCGCTCACGGCGAGAGTTCGAGCAGAAGACGACTCGGCACGGCAGCTCACGCCTCGCGCGGGGCTACTTCGCCTACCACGACCGAAACGAAGTTCACGATCCCGCACTCGTCCCCTACGCGGGCAGGGTGCGCGCCCAGCTCACGGCCATCGAAGCTCGCCCATGACGGCCGGCGCACCGGGCTGGTTCCTTGACGAGTCGAGCGCCGCTGGCAGGGAGAACCTGGACAGCGCGCACGTCGGGCGCTACGACGCCAAGGAGGACGCGAGCGCCGCCAGCGAGGTCGCGCTCCTGCAGAGCCTCGGTCTGGCGGGCGACTCGCTGGTGGTGGAGTTTGGTGCCGGCACCGGGCAGTTCACCGTGGAGGTGGCATCGGCTTGTGCGCGGGTAATCGCGGTGGACGTGTCCGAGCCGATGCTGGCTCGGCTGCGGTCCAAGCTCGCCGACCTCGGCGTGAGCAACGTGGAGGTCATCAGGGCCGGCTTCTTGACCTACGAGCATGTCGGGCGTCCGGCGGACTTCATCTACTCGCGCTATGCCCTGCATCATCTGCCGGACTTCTGGAAGGTGCTCGCGCTCAGCCGGCTACGTGGGATGCTCAGAGCGCGTGGCGTGCTGCGACTTTGGGATGTCGTCTACGACTTCGCTCCCGCAGAGGCACACGACCGGATCGACGCTTGGTGCGCGACCGGCGCCGACGCCGCCGAGGCCGGGTGGAGCCGCGCCGAGCTCGAGGAGCATGTCCGCGACGAGCACTCCACCTTCACATGGCTGCTTGAGCCGATGATTACACGCAGCGGCTTTCAGATCGAGCAGGCCGAGCACTCCGAAGACGACATCTTCGCCAAGTACGTGCTCCGCGCCGCTTGACCGGCGCAGCGCACGAGCGCGAATGAAGCGGCCGGGCCGCAGGGCAGAATCCCCCAAGTGAGCGCGCCGCGGCGGAACATCGAGTGCAAGGCGATCGACGCGGACCCGTCCGCCTCACTGGCGGTCTGTCGTGGGCTGGGCGCGCACGACCACGGCGAGATTCGCCAGCGCGACACCTATTTCGCCGTGGCGCATGGAGGGCTGAAGCTGCGCGAGGAGACGCCGGGCCGACCGCATCTGATCCAGTTCGAGCGCGCCAGCGAGCCGCAGCAGCGCGAGAGCCGGTATCGCATCGTCGAGGTCAACGACCCCGATACCCTCCGCGTCGCGTTGACGGCCGCGATCGGCGCGACCGTCGTGGTCTGCAAGACCCGCCGACTGTTCCTGTGGCGGCAGGTGCGCATCCATCTCGACACGGTTGAGGGCCTCGGCAGCTTCATAGAGCTGGAGGCGGTTGCCCCACCGGGCTCCGATCTATCCGGGGAGCACGCGCTGGTCGAGATGTTGCGCAAGCGGCTCGGAATCACCGACGAGCGACTGGTCGCCTCCGGGTATGCCGAGCAGCTCACCTCGCTCAGCGCCAGCGGCTGATGCGCTGCTGTCCTACCCGGACGTGCGCGCCGCCAGCTCAGCACGCAGCCAGTCCGTCCAACCCCCGGCCAGGATGAGCTCGGCGAGTGCGTCATACCCCTCCCCCGAAGGATGAGCACCGTCGCCTTCCATCACCTCGCTCATCCAGGCTCGATTGGCGAGCAGTCGCTCGGCGACACCGATGAAGCGAACGGCGGCGGCGGAACAGATCCCCGAGAACGACGCCGAAAGAGCCACGATGCGCTCGTTCTGCTGAGGGTCATCCACCGGCGCCGGCCCGATCACCAGCGCGATCAAGCCAAGCGCTGCGGCGCCGTCGAGGATGTCAGCGAGCGCCGCACAGGACTGCTCGGGCTCCGCCCGCAGACGATCATCCTCGATCGTGGTGTCGTTGGCGCCGAACGACACCACGATCCTCGAGTCGGTTCCGGGCAGCACTCGTGGCTGTGCCTCGCTGCGCCAGCGCGCCGCAACCTGCTCTGAGGTCTGCCCCCTGACACCGAGGTTGTACGCAGTCAACGCAAGCCCGTTCTCGAATGACGCGGCGACCACACGGCCGACCCACCCTCTCCCGCTCGGATCGCCCACGCCGGCGACGAGAGAGTCACCGAAGAACAGCAGCCGCAGATCACTCACGCCGAGGCCACCACCGATCCAGGCTCAGCTCTCGCCGTCGAGATAGTCGGCGCACGACCGCCGGCTTGGCGTCCGAGCCGTGCACGCCTCCACGAGAACTGCGGGCGGTCCTGCTCCCTATCCCACTGTGGGTCGAACGCGTCTGCCATGACCGTCATGCAAGCCTACGTCCGCTGCAAGCGGAAGCCCGAGACCGTCCAAAGCCGAGCTGACGTCAAAGCCACAGACCGGCTGCGGGCAAGCGCCTCCTGACGCCGCGCAAGGGACGTCTCACGCTCGGAACAGAGTCGCGCAGGCCGGTCAGCCCGAGCGTCATTCGCGTCTTTGAGAGCGAGCCCTGGGAAGCAACGCACACCTTCAGTCCGGCGGCCTTGACTCGCCGCACCACCTCAGCAGCACCCGCTACCGGCTTGAGGTCACGGTGGAACGCCTCCTTCGTTGGAGATCGCCTCGGAGTCGACGAGTACGCCGTCACAGTCGAAGGTCACCAGCTCTTGCGTGAGGCCGAGCACTCTATGGCCCGGCGCTGCCCCACTGGACACGACATGATCGCCGGCGACCCGCTGCGTGGATTCCGCTCCAATCATCTATCCGTAAGCTGGCGCGACCGATGGTGCTCCGCAGCGCGAATCCCAGGGACATCGACTCAGTGCTGAGCTTGTGGGAGGCCGCGGGTGGCCCGTCGAGCACGAGCGACACCCCCGAAGGACTCGCTCGCCTGCTCGCACGCAACCCCGATGCGTTGCTCCTGGCGGAGTCCGGTGACGAGGTGATCGGCTCGCTGATCGCTGCATGGGATGGATGGCGCGGCAGCTTCTACAAGCTCGTGGTGCATCCCGAGCATCGCCGGCGGGGCCTCGCCACCAAGCTGCTGACGGAGGGCGAGAGTCGCCTGCGCACGCAAGGCGCCGTGAGATTGACCGCGATCGTCCTCGAGGACGATCCTGTCGCAATGGCGTTCTGGAAGGCTGCCGGATACCTGCGCCAGTCTCAGCAGACGCGATTCGTCCGACACATAGCGAGCGAGCGAACCACCGCAAGACGCGTTGCTTCGAAAAGCAGTCCCGCGGCTACTTGATGTACATGCCGGAGATCGCGCGCGCGATCACCAGCTGCTGGATCTCGGCGGTGCCCTCGAAGATGTCGTAGATCTTCGCGTCGCGGTGCCAGCGCTCGACGGGGAACTCGCGCGTGTAGCCGTTGCCGCCGAGGATCTGGATCGCGCGCTCGGTCGCCCACACGGCGACCTCGCCGGCCTTGAGCTTGCTCATCGAGCCCTCGGCGTTTTCGAATTTCACGCCGCTGCGACCCATCCAGGAGGCGCGCCAGACGAGCAGGCGTGCGGCGTCGATCTCCAGCTTCATGCGCGCGAGCGTGAACGCGATCGCCTGGTTCTCGATGATCTTTCGGCCGAACTGCTCGCGCTCCTTGGCGTACTCGAGCGCGTACTCGTATGCGGCCCGGGCAATGCCGAGCGCCTGGGCGCCGACGGTTGGCCGAGAGGACTCGAAGGTCTGCATCGCGGCCTGGGAGTTGCCCTTCTTGCCCTCGCGCACCCGCGCGATCCGCTCGTCCAGCTTCTCCTTGCCGCCGAGCACGTAGCCCGCCGGAACGCGACAGTCATCCAGGAAGACATCGGCGGTGTGCGACGCGCGCAGGCCGTGCTTGGAGACCTTCGTGCCCTCGGAGATGCCCTTCGCTTCGCTCATCGGCACGACGAACGCGGCGTGGCCTTTGGAGCCGAGCTCGGGGTCGACGGTGGCGATGACGACGTGCACGTCGGCGATTCCGCCATTGGTGGCCCAGGCCTTCTGGCCGTTGATGATCCACTCGCCCGTCGCCTCGTCGAACTTGGCGCGCGTACGCACTCCCGAGACGTCCGAGCCCGCGTTCGGCTCGGAGGCGCAGAACGCCGCCACCTTGACCTCGTCGACGGTGCCGAAGCACCGCGGGATCCACTCGCCGATCTGCTCGCCCGAGCCCTGGCCGAAGATCGCGGCCACCGCCAGTGCGGTGCCCATGATCGACATGCCGATCCCGGCGTCGCCCCAGAACAGCTCCTCGTTGACGATCGGCAGCGTCAGCCCGGTCGGGTCGGCGAAGAACTGCGCCAGGCCTTCGAAGCCGTAGAGCCCGATCTTGGCCGCCTCCTGGATGATCGGCCAGGGAGTCTTCTCCTTCTCGTCCCACTCGTGGGCGGCCGGGCGGACCACGTCGGCGGCGAAGCCGTGCACCCAGTCGCGAATGTCCTTCTGGTCCTGGGTCAGCGCCAGCGAGAACGTCACGTCCTGGTTGGCTGCGCCGGCGATCGCCTCGACCGCGGCCTCCGCGGCATCGGTAGCCGCCGCGCTCGGGGCGGATGGGACGGCTGTGGGTGAGGCTGACATCGGGCGGTATCTCCTTTTGGTGACGGGGCGCTGGAAGCGATCGTGCCGGGCTTCCAGACGGGCGGGACGAGTGGGAACACCCTTGACAAACGCCGCGCTGGAACCCTTGACAGGGTAGCCCACGCGCGAGCCGTTTGCATCGACGATCGCGGCGCGAAAAGCCGATAAATCATAAAACCGATATGACTCGGTTACATCTCGACTTTCCAGCAGTTTCCAGCGGATCTAGCGGGTGTGCCAGGCCTGCTCCTCGCGCGTGAGCGCGAGCACCTCCTTGGGCAGCCTCCCGGCGGCGACGTCCGCGACGGTCACGTTCTCGAGCACTTTGCGCAGGTTGGCGCGCAGCGCGACCCACACCTGCTGCAGGCTCTCGGCCGAGCCGATGTACTCGACCTCCTCCGGGCGCTGCCCGCGCACCCCCACCAGCGGCCCCTCGACGGCGCGGATGATCTGGGCGAGGTTGACCTCGTCGGCCGGCTGTGCCAGCCAGTAGCCGCCCTCGGGGCCGCGCTGGCTGCGAACGATGCCCGAGGAGCGCAGCTGCGTGAGGATGTTCTCCAGGAAGGAAACAGGGATCTTCTGCGCCTGCGCGACTTCGTCCACCTTGCGCGGCGAGTCCTGCGTGCTGTCCGCCAGCTCCACGACGGCTCGCACGGCGTAGTCGGCCTTGGCGGTGACGTGCATACGGTGATTCTCACGTATCCGGCGGCGAACCGGCGGGTGGGCGGGCAGGCGGGTGGGCGCCGCAGAGGAGTTAGGCAACCCTAACCCCTATGCTACGGTTCCCCCGTCATCCCGACCGCACAGCTCGGATTTACCAGATGAGTCGTGGCAAGCCTCCAATTCTCGGCGCCCTCGCAGCCTGCACCGCGCTGGCGCTGAGCGCGTGCGGCTCGGCCGCGCACGACGGCGACGCGATCACGCTGTACAGCGGCCAGCACGAACAGACGACCGCCGCGCTGGTGGCGGCGTTCGAGCAGCAGACGGGCATCCATGTCGAAGTGCGCACCGGCGACGAGGCCGAACTGGGCAACCAGATCCTGCAGGAGGGCGCGAGCTCGCCGGCCGACGTGTTCTACACCGAGAACACGCCCGTGCTGGAAGCGCTGCGCGAGAAGGGCCTGCTGGCCCCGGTGGCGCCGGCGACGCTGGCGGCGGTCCCGAGCCGCTACGACTCCACCCAGGGCGACTGGGTCGGCGTGTCCGCGCGCGTGTCCGCGCTCGTCTACAACACCTCCCTGGTCAAGCCCTCGCAACTGCCCAGCTCGATCCTCGAACTGGCAGAGCCCAGGTGGAAGGGCAAGGTCGGCTTCGCCCCCTCGGAGACCGACTTCCAGCCGCTGATCACAGCGATCGTCAAGCTGGACGGGCTCGCCACGGCCGAACGCTGGCTGCGGGGCCTGCAGGCCAACGGCAAGACCTACCCCGACAACGAGGCCGTGGTCGCGCAGGTCAACAACGGCGAGAGCGCGGTCGGGCCGATCAACCACTACTACTGGTTCCGCCTGCGCGCCGAGCTCGGCCAGGGCGGCATGCGCTCCGCGCTGCACTACTACGCCGCCGGCGACCCCGGCGACCTGGTGGACGTCTCGGGCGCGGCGGTGCTGAGGTCGAGCTCGCACCAGGCGGCCGCGCAGAGGTTCCTCGCCTTCCTCGTCAGCAGGGCAGGCCAGGAAGCCATCGCCCGCAGCCACAGCTACGAGTACCCGCTGCGCCCCGGTGTCGCTCCCGCCCCTGGGCTGCGTCCGTTCGCCGAGCTGAAGCCCGCGCCGCTGACGCCGGCCGAGCTGGGCGACGGCGGCCAGGCGCTCGCGCTGGAGCAGAAGCTGGGACTGCTGTAGCCGGCGATGAGCACACTCGCGCCGAGCCCGCCGAGCACCCCGAGCCAGCCCAGCGCTCGGCTGGCCGCCAGATGGACGCGCGCGTGGTCGGGCCGGCGGCGCTGGCCGCTGGTGGGCATCGCGGGCGCGACGATCGCCGCGGCGCTCGTGCTGCTGCCGCTGGCATACCTCGTCGTGGAGGCCCAGCGCTCCGGATGGGGCGAAGTGCAGCGGCTGCTGCTGCGCCACTCGGTGGCGGTGCTGCTGTGGAACACGGTCCGGCTGGCGCTCGCGTGCACCGCCCTGTGCGCCGTGCTCGGGGTCGCGGCAGCGTGGTGCGTGGAGCGCACGACGCTGCCCGGCCGCCGTCTGTGGGCGGTCGCGCTGGTGCTGCCGCTCGGCGTGCCCGACTTCGTCGTCGGCTTCGGCTGGGTCTCGATCGACCCGGCGCTGCACGGCTACCTGGCGGCCGTGATGATCATGACGCTGGCGCTGTACCCGCTCGTGTACCTGCCGGTGGCGAGCGCGCTGGCCAACCTCGACGCGGGACTGGAGGAGGCGGCGCGCAGCCTCGGCCTGGGCCCGTGGCAGACGTTCTGGAGGGTCACGCTGCGCCAGATACGCCCGGCGGTGCTCGGCGGCTGCCTGCTGGTGACGCTCGCGCTGCTGGCCGAGTATGGGGCGTTCGAAATCGTCCAGTACCGGACGTTCACAGTCGAGATCTACACCGAGTACAAGCTCGGCTTCGACGCCGTCGGCGCGTGCGTGCTCTCGCTGGTGCTGGTCGCGCTGAGCGTCGCCGCGCTCGCCGGCGAGCTGACGCTGACCGGGCGCGGGCGATCGGGGCGTCCCGCCGGGCCGGGCGCGCGGCGACCCGCGCCGCGGGTCGCGCTCGGGCGCCTGTCGGCGCCGGCGCTCGCGGGGCTGGCCGCGCTCAGCGGCCTCGCGCTGGGGGTGCCGGTCGGCTCGCTGGCGTACTGGATGGCGCGCGGCAGCTCCAGCACGCTGCCGTCCGCCTCGATCCTCGCCGCGGCGGGACACACGGCCCTCTACAGCGCCGCCGCGGCCGCGCTGGCGACGGCGCTGGCGGTGCCGGTGAGCGCGCTCGCGATCCGCCACCGCAACCGCGCGACGGTGCTGATCGAGCGCCTGGCATACCTGCCGATGGCGCTCCCCGGCGTGGTGATCGCGCTCGGGCTGGTGTCGTTCACGGTGCGCTACGCGTTCGCGCTCTACCAGAGCGCGCTCGAGCTGATCGTCGCGTACGCGGTCCTGTTCCTGCCGCTGGCGGTGGTCGGCGTGCGCTCGGCGATGGGACAGTCCTCCTCGCGCCTGGAGGAGGTCGGACGCTCGCTGGGCGCCCGTCCGTCGGCGGTGTGGCGGCGCGTGACGCTGCCGCTGATCGCCCCCGGCCTCGGAGCGGCGTTCGCGCTGGTGTTCATCTCCTCGGCCACCGAGCTGACGGCGACGCTGCTGCTGCACCCGACCGGGGTGAACACGCTCGCCACCCAGTTCTGGGCGTACACGTCCGAACTCTCCTACGGGGCGGCGGCGCCGTACGCGGCGCTGATGGTGGCGATCTCGGCGGTCCCCGCCTACCTGCTCAGCCGCCGCATGAGCACGCTCGCGCATACGGAGCGGGGCGCGTGAGCCGCCTTTCGGTCAGCGACCTGTGGAAGGGCTACGCGGGCACGGCGGTGCTCCAGGGCGTCGAGCTCGAGGTGCCGGCGGGCTCGCTGACCGCGGTGTTGGGGCTGTCGGGCTGCGGCAAGACCACGCTGCTGCGCGTGATCGCCGGCTTCGAGCGCGCCGAGCGCGGCACGGTCTCGCTCGGCGAGCGGACGCTCGAGGACGGTCGCACCTACCTCGCGCCCGAGCGGCGCAGCATCGGCTACGTGCCCCAGGAGGGCGCGCTGTTCCCGCATCTGAGCGTGCGCGAGAACGTCGGCTTCGGGCTCTCGCGCCGCGAGCGTCGCGGCGAGCGGGTCGACGCGCTGCTGGAGATGGTCGGGATCGCGCCGCTGGCGAAGCGCCTGCCGCACGAGCTCTCGGGCGGCGAGCAGCAGCGCGTGGCGCTTGCCCGCGCCCTGGCCCGCCGCCCGCAGGCGCTGCTGCTCGACGAGCCGTTCTCCTCGCTCGACGCCTCGCTGCGCAGTCGCGTGCGCGAGGAGGTGCACGCGCTGCTGCGCGAGCAGGGCGTCACGACGGTGCTCGTCACCCACGACCAGGAGGAGGCGCTGTCGCTGGCCGACATCGTGGCGGTCCTGCGCGACGGCAGGATCGTCCAGCAGGGAGCGCCCGCGGAGCTGTACGAGCAGCCGGCCGACGAGCGCCTCGCGCGCTTCCTCGGCGCGGTCAACGTGATCGACGCGCAGTTCGAGCACGGCGCCGCACGCACCGCGTTGGGGACGCTCACGCTGCGCGGCGCGTCGGCGGGCGCCAGCGCCGAGTCGGACGCCGGCGCGAGGACGGGCGCTGACACAGGGGCGGGCGTCGTGATGGTGCGCCCCGAGCAGCTCGACGTGCAGGTGTGCGAGGACGGCGCGCCCGCGAGCGCCGCGGGCGCGCGCGGTCGGGTGGAGCAGTGCCGCTACTACGGCCACGACGCGCTGCTGCACATCCGCCCGGAGCAGCCGGATGGCCCCGCGCAGCCCGGGGACGCCGCGCAGCCGCGGGACGCGGAGCTGCTGCTCGCGCGCGTGCACGGCGAGCAGGCGCTGCCGATCGGCACGCGGGTGGCCGTCGCCGCCCGCGGGCCGGTGACGGCGCTCCGCTAGATTGGGCGTCGGATGAGCGAGCGCGAGCAGCGGACCTTCAACGTCACGGGCATGTCCTGCGAGCACTGCGTGGCGGCCGTCAGCGCGGAGGTCGGCCAGCTGCCGGGGGTCAGCGGCGTGGACGTGGACCTCGCCAGCGGCGCGATGGTCGTGAGCGGCGGCGGCGTCGACGGCGAGGCCGTCCGGGTCGCCGTCGAGGCGGCCGGATACAGCCTCGCGGCGCCCGCGTAGGTCATCCGCGAGCGGACCCGCGCGGCGCTTGGCTCAGGCCACGCCCGGCGCCTCCATCTGCGGCATCTCCCGCACCGGCGCGCGCCGCGCGCCGGGCGCGACCTGCGCCACCGGGAACAGGGCGACGGCGAGCAGCACGAACAGCGGCCCCGAGTTGAAGTCGGTGGCGCCTTCGGCCCAGAACGGGCCGCCGAGGTCCTGTCCGAGCACCCAGTAGGCGAGCGACAGCACGATCCCGATCGCGAGCGCCGGCCAGCGCAGCGGCGTCCACACCCCGATCGCGACCGCCACGGAGAGGATCGCGAGCACGACCGCGATCGTCGTGCCGTGACCCTGTGCGTGGCCGCCGATCGAGCTCTGGAAGCCGGCGAGCCAGTGCGGCGAGGCTTCGGCCATCGCCTCGATCATCTCGTGGGTCGCACCGCTGGCGCGGTTGACGTTCGCCAGCCACAGGCCCGCCGACAGCGCCCACAGCCCCGACCACGCGTAGCGCCCGCCGCGGTCGCCGAGCGGCCCCAGGTCCACCGGCGAGCGCCCCTCCTCCCTGCCGGTCGGCCACACGAGCAGGCCGATGATCGCGTAGATGATCACCGCGCCGGGCGCGCCCATCAGCGGCGAGGGCATCGTGTTCGAGGTCAGCCCGCCGAAGCCCTCGCCGAACCACCACACGACCAGCGCCCAGCCGAAGGAGACGAGCAGCGCGGGCCTGACCGTCCTGCGGCTGAGGATCAGGCCGAGGCCGATCGCGACCTGGATCTCCCCGGAGAGGGTGTTCCACAGGGTCAGGTCGTGCCCGTAGAAGTCGTCGAACGTCTTCATCGGGCCGCCTACGATCGACCACTGTCTTTCCGCCGCCGGCGCGAAGACTTCGCTGACGATCCCGTGCGTGTACATGAAGCTCTTGAACTGGAACAGCCCGTCGAGCAGCCAGACCACGCCGAGCGCGATCTGGACGGCGCGTGTGGTGACACGAAGGTTGGACATGACGGCGACTCCTCTATCGCTCGTCGACCCGGCTTGGCCAGAAGCCAGCCGGCGCCGTTGACTCGCCCCGCGTCGCGGGGCCTCGCGGTGCGGGCGCGGACTGCCGAGCGCTTCAGCGGCAGCCGGCGAGCGCGAGCGGCGGAGCGCGGCCGGCCAATGCCACCGCGATCAGACGTCCACCGCGCGCCAGGCACGCGGACGGACGCGGGCGTGCCGTTCTCGTCCCCGCCGCGCCGCGTCGCCGCGGACGGCGGTCGCGCAGCCGTGCGATCACGCGCTCACCGAGATACGGGCGGGTGAGCAACAGCACCGCGAGCGCCACAGCGGGGGCCATCGTCAACGCGCCGCTCTGCAGCGGGTCGATCGCGCCGCTGAGAGCGAGCGCCGCGAGCGCCGCCGGCGCGAGGATCAGCGTCATGCGCCAGACGACGCGCATGCATGGGCGCGAACCGAGCACTGAGCAGAGGCTGCTCATCGCGCGGTAATGATAAACCCGGCGGCGAGGCGGCGCAGGCGCGCAAGACCCGATCGTCGCGGCCATCTCCGTGTGCTACCTTCGCGAGGCCATGGGCAGCATGAACATGAGCATGAGCCACGGCGGTCACTCGACGTCGATCGGCGGGATGTCGATGAGCGCCGGTGCGCACGGCGCCACCAACATCCTGCCCGAGTGGCTCGCGGTGATCTGGACGCTCGCGTTCATCGCGATCGTCGTCGTCCACATCCGGCACGTGCTCGACAGCGACGACGGCCAGCGGCGCATCTGGCACTCGGGGCACGTGCTGATGGCGCTCGGCATGGCGTTCATGTTCGCGCCGGCGTCGATCGACCACTTCGACATCCCCAGCGGCTTCTGGCAGCTCGCGTTCGCCAACGGCGCGATCGCGGCCCTCGCGTGGATGCTCGCCCAGGCCCTGAACGGCCGGGCGGTCAACGTGCTGTGGCTGGCGATGGCGATCGACCTGGGCGCAATGGCCTACATGTGGTCGCCGAGCGGCTTCCAGGCGCCGCTGACGTGGCTGCTGGTGGCGTACTTCGCAGCGCAATCGCTGCTGTGGGTCACCAACAGGATGCGCGACGTCGACCACCGGACGCTGTTCGGCGGCAGCTTCTCGATCACGCCCGGCGGGACCGTCGCGATGGCCGCGGCCGAGCCGCTGGTCTGCTTCCGCGACCTGCGTTTCTCGATGTCGGCGATGACGATCGGCATGGCGTACATGTTCGCCGCCATGCAGCTGATGATGTAGGGATCGTCGTCGTCGTCGACCACGGGGCATGCACCGTGGTCCCGGCCGGGGGAGGCG
>JBKQHH010000035.1:0-19829 GCA_052148875.1 Solirubrobacteraceae bacterium | reverse complement strand
GCGCATGTTACGCATGGAGCTAGCCTATGATCGCCGCGTGGTCGATCCAGGCATGCACTCATCGCCCGACGTGGTGACGATGGACAAGATCGTCGCGCTGGCAAAGCGCCGTGGCTTCGTGTTCCCCTCTTCTGAGATCTACGGCGGCGTCGGTTCGACGTACGACTACGGCCACTACGGCGTGCTGCTGAAGACGAACGTCAAGAACGAGTGGTGGCGCGCGATGCTGCAGGAGCGCGACGACATCGTGGCGATCGACTCGGCGATCCTGCAGCACCCGAAGGTGTGGGAGGCCTCCGGCCACCTCGCGGGCTTCACCGATCCGCTGGTCGACTGCAAGACGTGCGGCCAGCGCTTCCGCGCCGACCACCTCGCCGAGCTCGCGTGCGGGCGCAAACCGTCCAAGCACCCCGGCGAGACCGACGAGTGCGACCTGACCGACGCCAGGGACTTCAACCTGATGTTCGAAACGACGATCGGTCCCGTCAAGGAGTCCGGGTCAACCGCGTACCTGCGCCCGGAGACCGCTCAGGGCATCTTCATAAATTTCAAGAACGTGCTGCAGTTCTCGCGCAAGAAACCGCCCTTCGGCATCGCCCAGGTCGGGAAGTCCTTCCGCAACGAGATCACCCCCGGCAACTTCATCTTCCGCACGCGCGAGTTCGAGCAGATGGAGATGGAGTACTTCGTGCCGCCCGCGGAGGCCCAGAAATGGTTCGAGCACTGGCTCGCCGAGCGCGAGCGCTGGTACGTCGAGCTGGGCATCCGCCCCGACCACCTGCGCCTGCGCGCGCACGACCCCGACGAGCTCTCGCACTACTCCTCGGGGACGAGCGACGTCGAATACCTGTTCCCCATCGGCTGGTCGGAGCTCGAGGGGATCGCCAACCGCGGCGACTTCGACCTGACCCAGCACGCGAAGTTCTCGGGCGAGAAGCTCGAGTACTTCGACCAGCAGACCGGCGAACGCTACGTGCCGCACGTGATCGAGCCGGCCGCCGGCGCCGACCGCGCGACGCTCGCCTTCCTGGTGGACGCCTACGACGAGGAACTCGTCGAGCGCGAGGGCGCCGGCGAGGGCGAGATGCGCACCGTCCTGCGGCTGCACCCGCGCCTCGCGCCCGTCAAGGCCGCCGTGCTGCCGCTCGTGGGCAAGGACGGCCAGCCGGAGCTCGCGCGCGAGGTGCACGAGGCGCTGCGCGGACGCGTGCAGAGCGAGTACGACGAGGGCGGCGCGATCGGCAAGCGCTACCGCCGCCAGGACGAGATCGGAACGCCGCTGTGCCTGACGATCGACCACCAGAGCATCGAGGACCGCACGCTGACGTTGCGCGACCGCGACTCGCTGGCCCAGGAGCGGCTGCCGATCGACGGCATCGCGGATGAGGTCGAGCGGCGCGTCCATGCGCCATGGAGCACTCCGAAGACGCACGGTGTATAGCGATGGTTATACACCGCGCGACGACGCAAAGAGACACGAACACCGGTCCCACGTTCACAATGCGCACGACCCGATAGGAGAGGGATGGACTTCGACCTGACCGACGAGCAGCGCCTGATCAAGGACACCGCGCGCGAATTCGCCGACAAGGAGATCGTGGTGCAGTCGCGCGAAAACGCCCGCAACCACCACTTCGACCTGGAGATGGTCAAGAAGATCGCCGACCAGGGCTACCTCGGCGCGGTCGTCCCCGCGGAGTACGGCGGCGCGGGCCTGGACTACCTCAGCTACGGCCTCGTCGTCGAGGAGATCGGGCGCGCCGACTCGTCGATCAGGACCGTCATCTCCGTGCAGACCTCGCTCGTGTGCTCGGGCATCCTCAAGTTCGGCACCGAGGAGCAGAAGCACCTCTACCTGCCGAAGCTGTGCTCGGGCGAGTGGCTGGGCTGCTTCGGGCTGACCGAGCCGGACACTGGCTCGGACGCCGCCAACCAGAAGACGCGCGCGAGGAAGACCGACTCGGGCTGGGTGATCAACGGCGCGAAGATGTGGATCTCGATGGCCAGCTACGCGAAGGTCGCGCTGATCTTCGCGCAGACCGACCCCGCGCTCGGATACAAGGGGATCGCGTGCTTCCTGGTCGACACCGACCACCCGGGCTTCACCACGCAGACGATCGAGCACAAGATGGGGCTGCACGGCTCCGACACCGCGTCGATCTCGCTGGAAGACGTCGAGGTCTCAGACGAGCAGATGCTCGGCAACGTCGGCGACGGCTTCAAAGTCGCGCTGTCCAACCTGGAGTCCGGGCGCTACTCGGTGGCGTGCGGCGCCGTCGGCATCTGCCAGGGATGCGTCGAGGAGTCGGTCAAGTACGCCAAGGAGCGCGAGCAGTTCGGCAAACCGATCGCGAGCTTCCAGCTGGTGCAGGCGATGATCGCCGAAATGGCGCTCAAAACGGACGCCTCGCGGATGCTGGCCTGGCGCGCCGGATTCCTCAAGGACAAGGGACGGCCGAACTCGCTGGAGACGTCGATCGCCAAGCTGCACGCGACCGAGGCGTCGCTCGAATGCGCGAACCTCGCGATCCAGGTGCACGGCGGCGCCGGCTACGTGGACGACCACCCGGTCGAGCGCTACTTCCGCGACGCGCGCGTGACGACGATCTACGAGGGCACCTCGCAGATCCAGCAGATGCTGATCGGGCGGGCGCTGACCGGCGTCAACGCGCTCGTGCCCGCGTGAGCCGCGCGGCGTCCGTCATCGGCGTGCTGGGAGCCGGCACGATGGGTGCCGGCATCGCCCAGCTCGCGGCTCGCTCCGGCGCGCGCACGCTGCTGCACGACCCGTTCCCGGAGGCTCTGGCGAAGGGCACGCAGAGCGCGCGCGACGGCCTGGCCAAGGAAGCGGCCAAGGGCAGGCTGAGCGAGGAGCGGGCGAAGGCGGCGGCGGAGAGCCTCGAGCCGGTGAGCGAGATGGCGGCGTTCGCGGACTGCGAGCTGGTGATCGAGGCGGCGCCCGAGCGCCTGGAGCTCAAGCACGAGATGTACGCGAAGCTGTCGGAGATCGTGAGCGAGGAGTGCGTGCTCGCGACCAACACCTCCTCGCTGCTGGTGACCGCGATCGCAGCCGGCGCCACGCATCCCGAGCGCGTGGTCGGCATGCACTTCTTCAACCCCGCGCCGCTGATGGCGCTGCTGGAGGTGGTGGCAGGCGTGGAGTCCTCCGAGGAGGCGCTCGCGCTGGCGGCGGCGACGGGCGAGGCGATGGGCAAGACGGTGATCGTCGCCAACGACGGACCGGGCTTCATCGTCAACCGCTGCAACCGCCCGTTCGGCCTGGAGGCGCTGCGCCTGCTGCAGGAGCGGATCGCGGACGTCGAGACGATCGACCGCATCTGCCGCATGGAGGGCGGCTTTCGCATGGGGCCGTTCGAGCTGATGGACCTCGTGGGGGTGGAGACGGGCTTCGAGATCTCCCAGAGCTTCTACGCGCAGAGCTTCGGCGAGCCGCGCTGGCGCCCGTCGATGATCGCCGCGCGCCAGGTGGCGGCGGGGCTGTACGGGCGCAAGAGCGGGCGCGGCTACTACGACTACGGCGGGGACCGGCACCGGCCCGAGGACCCCGCGCCGCCCGACGCCGGCGCGCCCGGCGCCGGCGAGGGCGTCGTGGTGATCGCGGGCACGAGCGTGCTAGCGGAGGAACTGCGCGTCGCGGCGGGTGAGGCCGGCTACGAGGTGCGCTCGCCGCACGCGCCCACAGGCGGCGTGCTGCCCGCGCTGGTGCTCGACTGCGACAGCGCGCCCGCGCCGCAGCAGGAGCGAGCGAGCTCGACGGAAGGCCGGCCCGACCGCCGCGGTACGCCCCAGCCGCAGGGCGGCGCGCGCGTGCTGCTGTGCGCGAACGGGTCGCTGAGCGCTCTGGACCCGGGGGGCAGCGCGGTCGGCTTCCACGTGCTGCCGCCGCTGGCGCGCTCGGGGCTGGTCGAGCTGACGCGCGGCGAGAGCTCCTCGCCGGTGGCCGCCGCACGGGCGGAGCGCTTCTTCGAAGCGCTCGGCAAGCACGTCGCGTGGGTCGGCGACGCGCCGGGGCTGGTGCTCGGCAGGATCGTCTGCCAGGTGATCAACGAGTCGGCGTTCGCGCTCGGCGAAGGCGTGGGCGGCGCGCGGGACATCGACACCGGCATGGTGCTCGGGCTGAGCCACCCGCGCGGCCCGTTCGAGTGGGCCGACGCGATCGGGCTGGATCACGTGCTGGCGGTGCTGGTGGCGCTGTGCGAGGAGTACCGCGAGGAGCGCTACCGCCCCGCGCCGGAGCTGCGCCGCCTGGTGGCGGCCGGGCGGCTGGGACGTGCGACCGGCGCGGGCTTCCTCGACCACGAGGATTGAACCTCACGTTTGCGTGGCGTTCCCCGTCGCGCGAGCCACCGCGATGTGAGATCGTTCGTCGCTAAGGCCGCAGTGGCCGCGTGACGAATAACTCCAGATGAGCTCGACCGAGGACCGACCAGGGGGGGTCAGCGACGCGGTCCCCCGCCGCTTCGCCGCCGGCGACGGCCTGCGGGCGATCGCGGCGATGCTCGTGCTCGTGTTCCACGCGGCCGTGGCGACGCTCCTGTGGAAGTACGGCCAGGGCGCGGTCAAAGGCGAAGCCCCGGGCCAGTTCCGGCCGATCTTCGGCACGTTCGCGGCGGAGTTCGTGAACATGCGCGCCGGCATCTACATCTTCTTCGTGCTGTCCGGCTATCTGCTCACGCGAACGTTCCTGGCGGCGTATCTGCTGGGGACGCCCGCCCCGTCGATCTCGCGCTACTTCCGCAACCGCGCGCTGCGGATCATTCCGGCCTTCTGGGTGATCACGACCGTCTATCTGGCCTGGTCTCGCTTTCACTCGGGCGGAGGCATCCTGGGCCTCGCGGCCGTGTACGGGTTCGCGCAGAACTACTACTCGACGCCCGCGGCGGAACTCGTCGGACAGGCCTGGACGCTCGACCTCGAGGTCGCCTTCTACATCCTGATCCCGATCGCGTCGGTGATCGCCCTGTACGCGGGGCGCAGGATGCGCACGACGCCGCTGGCGCGCCTCGGAATCGTGCTCGCGGTGCTGCTCGGGCTGTACGCGCTGAGCCTGCAGTTCAAGCACGACGCCGGCAACCCCGGCACGCTCACATACAACATCGCCGACTACCTGTTCGCGTTCATCCCCGGCATCGCGATCGCCGCCGTCGAGCCGTTCGTGGCGCCGCGCCTGCGCGGCACGCGGGCGGGAGGCGCCTGGGCCCTGGGCCTGCTGGCCCTGTCCATCGCGCTGCTCGGCGTGTACATCTCGTGGCCGGCGAACGAGTACGGGCCGCGCCTGATCCTCGTGACGCTCGGCTGCGGAGCGCTGCTGGCCGCGCCGCTCGCGCTGCAGTGGACGACGGGCGGATGCTGGCGATGGCTGGACAACCGCGTGATGCACTGGCTCGGCGAGCGTTCGTACGGCATCTACCTCATTCACCTGGGACTGATGACGCATGTGCTTGCCCGCGTCGGGCACAGCCACGGGGTCAAGACCACGTACTGGCTGCTGCTCGTCGGGGTCACGATCGCGACGCTGATCGCCGCCGACCTGCTGTGGCGGTTCGTCGAGCGACCGGCGCTCCAGCGGCGCCTGCCATGGCGCCAGGCCGAGTTCGCGCGCCCCGCGGCCATCGGCGCCGCCAAGACCTGACGGCGCGCCCGCCCTACTGATCGACGGCGGCCGTGGCCGTCTGCTGCTCGTCGGCCGCCGGCGCCCACTGCGCCGTGGTCGGATCGCCCGCGGGCATCTGGAGCGGCACCGGCACGCCGGGCGTGTCGCGCAGGTACCACTCCGCGTCGAGCGCCGCCTGGCAGCCGGAGCCGGCGGCGGTGATCGCCTGGCGGTAGGTGTGGTCGACGAGGTCACCGGCGGCGAACACGCCGGGGCGGTTGGTGCGGGTGGAGGAGCCCTCGGTGACCACGTAGCCGTTCTCGTCGACGTCGATCTGCCCGGTGACGAGCGCCGACTGCGGCTCGTGGCCGACCGCCACGAACGTCCCCGACACCGGTATCTCGCGCTCCTCCCCGGTCTGCGTGTTGACCAGCGCGGCGTGGCCGAGCGCGCCGTTCTCGCCGGCGACGAACTCGCGCACGCGGTAGGGCGTCAGGAACTCGATGTTCGACTGCGCCCGCGCGCGCTCGAGCATGATCTTCGAGGCGCGGAACTCGTCACGGCGGTGCACCACCGTCACCTTGGCGGCGAACTTGGACAGGAAGATCGCCTCCTCCATCGCCGAGTCGCCGCCGCCGACGATGATCGTCTGGGCCTCGCGGAAGAACGCGGCATCGCAGGTGGCGCAGTAGCTGACGCCGCGGCCGGAGAGCTCCTCCTCGCCGGCGACGCCCAGCTTCTTGTGCTCGGCGCCCATCGCCAGCACGACCGTGCGCGCGCGGTGCTCGGTATCGCCGACCCACACGCTGTGCACGCCGCCCGGCTCGCTCGCGAGCTCGACGCGATCGGCCTGGTCGGTGATCAGCCGCGCGCCGAAGCGCTCGGCCTGGTCGCGGAACTTCTGCATCATCTCCGGGCCCATCACGCCGTCGGGGAATCCGGGGTAGTTCTCCACGTCGGTCGTCTGCTGCAGCAGGCCGCCCCAGGCGAAGCCCTCGATCACCAGCGGGCGCAGGTTCGCGCGCGCGGTGTACAGCGCCGCCGTGTACCCGGCCGGGCCGCTGCCGATGACGATCACGTTCTCGACGTCGCTCATCTGGTCTCCTGGTCTCCCGTCGCGACCATCTCGAGGGCCGCTTTACTTTATGAAGTATAGCAAGACGGCTGGCGAGGCGCGCCGCTCACGAGCTCTGCAGCGCGCTCGCCGGCGCGGTCGATCCCGAGGGCGTGGCGCCCGCGGGCAGGGTGTCCTGCTCGTCTTTCCAGCGCGCCACCGTGCGGCGCAGCTGGAAGTAGGCGACCACGCCGGGGAGCGTCGGCAGCCAGAAGGAGATCGCGCGATAGGAGAGCACCGCGAGCACCGACAGGTTGAAGTCGACCCCGAACGCCGCGAACGCGCCGATCATGCCGCCCTCGACGCCCCCCAGGCCTCCGGGGAGCGGCAGCAGGTTGCCGAGCATGCCCACGAAGTAGGCCATCCAGATGACGGTGAACGGCGGCGGGGACCCGAAGGCGTGGAACATCGCCCACAGCACGGCGATGTCGAAGCCCCACCAGGCGGGCGCCCCCAGGAGCCCGGCGTCGCGCGTGCGGATCAGCTCGATCGCGGTGCGCACGCCGCTGGCCGCCAGCGCCGGCACCGTCGCTGCGCGCGCGACCCAGTGCGCGAGGCGCCCCGAGCCCGACGCCCAGCGCGCCAGGCGCCGCTCGACGTCCCCGGGCAGCAGCGACACCGCGCCGGCGACCGCGAGCAGCACGGCGGCGACGATCGCCGGGATGATCGTGATCGCGAACGAGCCGCCGCCGGGGAACAGTCCGATCCCCAGCCCGATCCCGTCGATCAGCAGCGAGCCCGCGTAGATCACGTACAGCAGCACGATGAACGCGACCATGCGGCAGGCCACCAGCCGCGGTTCCATCCCCGAGCGGCGCAGCGCCCAAGCCGTCAGCGCCACGCCGCCCGCGCCGGCGGCGGCGAACAGTCGCGTGGCGACGAGTCCGGCCATCGTGATCTCGTAGCTCTCCTGCCATCCGACCTGCTCCTGTCCTCGTACGAGCACCGCGCGGACGAGCACCACGTAGCCCGCGAACGACAGCAGCTCGAGCACGACGCCGACCGCGATCCACCACTTGTCACCGCCCTCGATGTGGTGCACCGTCGTGCCCACCCCGGCGAGGTTCGGCAGCACGAAGTAGAGGAAGCCCACCACCAGCAGGACGAATACGGCGAAGGCGACGATCTGCCGGCGCGTGAGCAGCACGCGCGGCATCTCCTCTTCGCGGTGGTGCCGCCCGGGCACGGACGCGAGCGCCTCCTCCTCCTCGACCCTCTCCCCCGCCTCGCGTCGGTCGCCTCGCTCCATCTCGCTCGTGCTCACCCCCTCTCCTCAGGCCGCCTCGTGGGCCATCTCCTCCAGTGCCGCGACCGCGCGCCCCAGACGTGCGACGACGGGCCCCGCGCGCGGCTCCAGGCGGCGCACCGCGATCGTCAGCGCCGCTCCCGCGATCAGATCCACGACGTAGTGCTCACCGAGGTACACCAGCGCGAATCCGAGCGTCGCCGCGTAGCCGAACCCGACCGCGCCCGCAACCGGCCCCACCTCGGCGAGAAGGAGCGCGGCCATCACGGATGTGGCGAAGTGCAGAGAGGGCATCGCGGCCAGGGGATTGCCTCCGAACACACTGTAGAGCGAGCCCCAGCCGTCCTTCCAGAACGACTCGCCGTACTCGACCATCAGCCGCCGCACCGGCGGCGCCGGCTCGCCTGGCTCACCGCGTTGACCGCGCTCGTCCGGCTCACCGCCCTCGGCCGCGAGCTCGGCCGCGTACCACGGCGGCGCGGTCGGCAGGAACCAGTAGGCGCTCGCGCCGATGTCGAACACCGCGTAGGTGAGCACGGCCGCGCGCGAGAAGCGCCCGCGATCGCGCACGAGGATGTACAGCAGCGAGCCGTGCGGGACCAGGAACCAGCTCCAGTGCGCCCACACGAGCACGCGATCGAGCGCGCCCCAGTCGGCGCGGCCCGCTCTGTTCGCGGCGAGCGCCCGCTGCAGGCGCACCGTCGGCAGCTCGCCCAGGCCGAGCGCGCGGTCGGCGACGATCGGATAGTCGATGTGCACCCGCGCTCGCTGCGCCTCGGGGTCGTCGTGCGGCGACTTGTACGCGTACAGGTAGGCCCACATCTGCAGCGCGCATGCGGCGACGTCGCGCCCGCGCGAACGGCGCATGGCCACGCACAGGCCGAGCGGCGCCCCGAAGGCGACGGTCTGCACGAGCAGCGGCGGCGCGGTCACCCGCCTGCGCACGATCGGCGCGGCGACTCCGGCCACCACCATCCCCCAGGCGGTTGCTCTGATCGCCTTCGACAGCCGCACAGGGCGGGGAGTATATGTCGCGCGCCCCGCGTGCCCGGCGACTCGCGCCGCGCGTGGCGAGCGACGCGCGCCGCGCGTTGGCGCTCGCCGCCTACTCGGCGACGCGGGCGGCGGTGGCGGCGTCGACCAGCGCGCCGACGACCGAGCTCGCGAGGTCGGCCTCGGGATGCCACTGCACGCCGAGCACGAAGCGGGCGTCGGCCAGCTCGATCGCCTCGGGCAGCTCGTCGAGCGTCGAGACGCCGCTGACGACGAGCCCCTCTCCCAGCTGATCGACGCCCTGGTGATGGTGGGACTTGGTCGCGTGGACGAGCTCTCCGGCGGCCCTCGCCGCGAGCGAGCCCTCGATCAGGACGACGTCGTGGTCGGCGCCGTCGAACGAGCCGACGACGCGCCGGTGCTCGTGATGGCCGACGAACTCCGGGATGTGCTGCACGAGCGTGCCGCCGCAGGCGACGTTGATCAGCTGCATGCCGCGGCAGATGCCGAGCACCGGCAGATCGCGCTCGATCGCGCCACGCGTGAGCGCGACCTCGAACGCATCGCGCGCGGGGACCGTGCCGACGGTCTCCGGATGCGCCTCCTGGTCGTAGGTGGCGGGGTCGATGTCCGCGCCGCCGGCGAGGATCAGGCCGTCGATCAGCTCGAGCGCCTGGTGCGGGTCCTGCGCCAGCAGGGGGTCGGGCGGGAGCATCGCGACCATGCCGCCCGCGCGCTGCACGGCCTCGATGTAGTTGAGTGGCAGCAGCGCCGCCTGCTGTTCCCAGACGCTCCAGCTGGCCCGCTCGAGCGCCGTGCATATGCCGATCACCGGACGTGTCATCCCCCACACCATAGGATCAACGCGAGATCGAGCCAAGGGAGAGCGATGAGCGAGCCGAACATCCAGCTTGAGAGCGTCAACGTGCGCGTGGCCGACGGGGTCGCGACGATCGAGCTGAACCGACCCCAGGCGCTGAACGCGTGGAACGCGCAGCTCGGCGCGGACCTGCTCGCCGCGCTGCGCGCCGGCGCCGAGGACGACGCGGTGCGCGCGCTGGTGATCACCGGCGCGGGGCGCGCCTTCTCCTCGGGCGCGGACCTGAAGGACATCAGCGGCGGCGAGACCACGCCGGACGGGCACCCGGACGTGTACCGGACGCTGACCGAGCGCTACCACCCGATCATGCACGCGATCCGCGAGGTCCCCAAGCCGGTGATCGCGGCGGTCAACGGACCCGCCGTGGGGATCGGCTGCTCGCTGGCGCTGTGCTGCGATCTGATCCTCGCGGCCGAGAGCGCCTACTTCCTGCTCGCGTTCGTGAACATCGGCCTGGTGCCCGACGGCGGCTCCTCGCTGTTCCTGCCCACGCGCGTGGGCATGGCCCGTGCGAGCGAGCTGTCGATGCTCGGCGAGCGTCTGGGCGCGGCGCGGGCGCTCGAGTGGGGCCTGATCAACCGCGTCGCCGCCGACGAGCGCCTGCACGAGGAGGCGGCCGCGCTCGCCGCCCGCCTGGCCGCCGGCCCCACGCGCTCCTACGCGGGGACCAAGCGCCAGCTCAACAACTGGCTGTACGCGCGCATGGGCGAGCAGCTCGAGCTCGAGGCGCGGATCCAGCAGGAGATGGCCGGCAGCGAGGACTTCCTGGAGGGCGCGATGGCGTTCGTGCAGAAGCGCCCGGCGCGTTTCTCCGGGCGCTGACAGGCTCGTGGCAAACGTCATCAAGCGCGTCCCGCCCGAGCGTGAATAGAATCCCCGCCGCCTTGGGCCACCTGCTCCACTCAACGCTCGCGTTCTTCACTCCCGCGCACGGCGCCTCGCCGAACGCGGAAGAGACCGACAGCCTCTACAAGATCACGCTGTACATAGCGTTGGTCATCTTCTTCGCGGTCGAGATCGCTCTGGGATACGCGCTGATCAAGTTCCGCAAGCGCAAGGGCGCGGTGGCGGCGCAGATCCACGGCAACACGCGCCTGGAGATCAGCTGGACGGTCGCCGCGGCCGTGATCCTGGTCGGACTCGCGGTGCTCACGTTCGCGAAGCTGTCCTCGATCCAGAACCCGCCCAACTCGGGCCCGGGCGGCGCGCAGCTGGGCGAAGCGGAAAACCTGCTGTACGCGAGCACCGAGCGCAAGCTGCCGCCCGACGGCAAATCGCTTGAAATCACCGTGATCGGGCGCCAGTACATCTGGCAGTTCGTCTACCCGGGCGCGAACGAACCGGACGGGCTGGGCGCGCCCTACTCCTACGAGGAACTGGTCGTCCCGACGAACACGACCGTGACCCTGAACATCGTCTCCGAGGACGTCGTGCACTCCTGGTGGGTGCCGGAACTGGGCGGCAAGTTCCAGGCGGTTCCCGGCTACCACAACTACACGTGGTTCAAGGTGAGCAAGCCGGGCATCTTCCGCGGACAGTGCGCGATCCTGTGCGGGCGCGGCCACGCGCGCATGATCGCCACCGTCAAGGCCGTCCCGCCGGCCCAGTTCGAAGCGTGGCTGGCGCGCCAGAAGCAGCTGATCGCGCAGGCGAACGCCGAAGCGGCGAAGGCGCGCACGAAACTCAAGGCGCAGACCGGCGCCGGAGCTGTCGAGAACCCCTAGGACATCGAGGAGACCAGCACACGACATGGCCACCTACGCAGCCCCGATCCCGGAGATAACCGCCCACCGCGCACAGCGCGAGGCGCGCGGCTGGACGAGCTGGATAACGACGACCGATCACAAGCGGATCGGGATCATGTACATGGTCCTCACGTTCGTGTTCTTCATCCTCGGCGGCACCGAGGCGCTGATGATCCGCCTGCAGCTGGGCGCGCCGAACAACACGCTCGTCTCGCCCGAAATCTACAACCAGCTGTTCACCATGCACGGGACGACGATGGTCTTCCTGTTCGTCGTGCCGATGATGGCCGGCCTGGGGAACTACTTCCTGCCGCTGATGATCGGCGCGCGCGACATGGCCTACCCGCGCCTGAACGCCCTCTCCTTCTGGCTGTTGCTGGCCGGCGGCCTCGTCTTCTACGCGTCCGTCTTCTGGCATCCCCCGGAAGCGGGCTGGGTCAGCTTCGTGCCGCTGGCCAACGCCACCTACTCCCCGAGCGGCGGCGAGGACGCGTGGATCTACCTGATCCACCTGACCGGGCTCTCCTCGCTGGTCGGGGCGATCAACTTCTACGCGACGGTCGCCAACATGCGCGCCCGCGGCATGAGCTGGGGCCGCCTGCCGCTGTTCGTGTGGACGATGCTGACCTACTCGGTGCTGCTCATCCTCGCGCTGCCGGTGGTCGCCGCGGCGGTCACGATGCTGCTCACCGAACGGCACTTCGGCACCCACTTCTTCGACCCCACCGAGGGCGGCTCGCCGATCCTCTGGCAGCACCTGTTCTGGTTCTTCGGGCATCCCGAGGTCTACATCATGGTGCTCCCGGGCTTCGGGGTGATCTCGGAGGTGCTGCCGGTGTTCGCGCGCAAGCCGATCTTCGGCTACAAGGCGATCGCGGCCTCGACCGTGGCGATCGCGTTCCTCGGCTTCCTCACCTGGGCGCACCACATGTTCACCGCCCCGATACCCGAGGCGATCCTGGTGTTCGTGATGCTCAGCTCCTACCTGATCGCCGTGCCGACGGGCGTGAAGATCCTCAACTGGGTCGCGACGCTGTGGCGGGGGACGATCGAATTCAAGACGCCGCTGCTGTTCTGCGCGGGCGCGATCGCGATCTTCCTGATCGGCGGCATCTCTGGCGTCTTCCTGGCCACGTTCCCGATCGACTGGCAGGTCAACGAAACGTACTTCGTCGTGGCGCACCTGCACTTCGTGCTGCTCGGCGGCGCCGTGCTGCCGATCTTCGCGGCGATCTACTACTGGTTCCCGAAGATCACCGGGCGCATGCTCGGCGAAGGCCTCGGCAAGCTGAGCTTCTACCTGATGTTCGTCGGCATCCTGACGACGTTCCTGATCCAGCACGTGATCGGCCTCGACGGCATGCCGCGGCGCATATACGCGTACGACAACGTCGGCCACCTGGCGCTCTACAACTTGATCTCGACGATCGGCTCGTTTATCCTCGGCGCCGGAGTGCTCGTCACGGTCATCAACGTCTGGCGCAGCCTCAAAGTGGGCGTCATCGCCGGGCCCGACCCGTGGAAGGCGAACACGCTCGAGTGGTTCACGAGCTCGCCTCCGCCGGCCAACAACTTCGACGTGGTTCCGCTGGTGCGCTCGTTCGAGCCGATGAAGGACATCCGCAACGAGGTGCAGCGACGCAGCAGCAGCGCCACCGGCGCGGCTGGCGCGGCCACCGTCCCCGCGGGAGCGACGCAGGTCGGCCCTTAAGATGGCTGCCAGATGAGCCTCGCGCCCCGCACAGGCGCAGCGCCCGCGATCGAGCCGCCCGGCCTCGGCCTCGCCGATCGAGCATCGTCGCGCACGCTCCAGCTCCTGAGCGACTACCTGGAGCTGACCAAGCCGAAGGTCCAGTCGCTGCTGCTGCTGACGACGATCGCCACGATGTACGTCGCCGGCGACCCCTCGCCGCTGCTCGTCGCGCTCACCTGCCTCGGCGGCTACCTGTCGGCCGGCGGCGCGGGCGCGGTCAACCACTGGTTCGACCGCGACATCGACGTCCGCATGACGCGCACCGCGTCGCGTCCGATTCCGTCGGGGCGCGTCTCGCCGCGCGCGGCGTTGACGTTCGGCTGCGTGCTCGCAGCGCTGTCGCAGCTCGAGCTCTCGCTCGCGGTCAACCACTGGTTCGACCGCGACATCGACGCGCGCATGACGCGCACGGCCACGCGGCCGATCCCCTCCGGGCGGGTCGCGCCGAATGCCGCGCTGGCGTTCGGCTGCACGCTCGCGTGCCTGTCGCTGCTGGAGCTGTCGCTGACCGTCAACCCGCTCGCCGCCGCGCTGTCCTTCTCGGGGTTCCTCGGCTACGTGTTCGTGTACACGGTGTGGCTGAAGCGGCGCACGCCGCAGAACATCGTGATCGGCGGGGCCGCGGGCGCGGTGCCGCCGCTGGTGGGCTGGGCGGCGGTCACCGGCTCGGTCAGCGGCACGGCCGTGATGCTGTTCTTCATCGTGTTCTTCTGGACTCCGCCGCACTTCTGGGCGCTGTCGCTGCTGATGAAGGACGAGTACGCCAAGGTCGACGTGCCGATGCTGCCGGTGGTGCGCGGCGAGGCGGAGACGCGCAGGCAGATCCTGCTGTACTCGGTGCTGCTGTACGCGGTCACGCAGCTGCCGTTCTGCGCGGGCGGCTTCGGCGTCGTCTACCTGGTGGCGTCGGTGCTCCTCGGGCTCGGCTTCGTCGCGGCCGCCGTGCGCCTGTACCGGCGGGCGGACCGGCGCTCGGCGCTGCGCCTGTACCTCTACTCGCTCGGCTACCTCGCGCTGCTGTTCTGCGCGATGGTCGCCGACAAGCATCTATAGAATGGGGCCCCGCCGATGATGACCCGACGCCTCGCACGCAAGAACATCCGCACAGGCCTGATCGTGGGCGCGATCAGCATGTTCATGTTCGGCATCACGTTCATCGTGGCCGCCGCCTACGTGTCGTGAGCCCGCTCGATCCCGAGGTCCCGCCCGTCGGCGAGGAGATCCACCTCCCCGGCCCGAGCATCCTGCCGATACTGACCGCGGTCGGGATCACGCTGGCGCTCGTCGGCATAACGACGTTCATCGAGTTCACGGTCGTCGGAGTGATCCTGACGGTCGTGTGCGTCACGCGCTGGATCAAAGACACGCGCCACGAAATCAACGAGCTGCCGCTCGACGAGCACTAAACGCCGGTCCGCGCCGCGTCCACGACCCGCTGGCCGTGGCGGTGGCAGCCTGCTCCCCAAAGCAGGCGTGCCACCTCCCCTTCACCCCACGGCCACCCTGGCCGGCACCGGGCAGTTCGCCCCGTCGTCGGTCCAGCAGCGCACGACGTCGCGGACCGACAGGATGCCGACCGTCTCTCCCCGTTCCAGCACGATCAGATGACGAAACCCGCCGCGCGCCATCGCCGCCGCGGCCTCCTCCAGAGACCAGTCGGGAGCGGCGAACACGACGTCGCGGGTCAGATGGTCGGAGACGGACTCGCGATCGGGGTCCTGCCCGGCGCCGATCGAGACGAGGATGTCGCGCTCGGTGATGATCCCCGGGCCGTGGCCATCCGGGTCCATGACGACCGCCGCGCCGACCTGGCGCTCGGACATCAGCCGCGCGACGCCGCGCAGCGTGTGACCGGGCGCCACGGTGAGGACCATCTCAGTCATGCCTTCGTGGACCTGCATGCCCTCACCTCGCGAAAGCGTTTGCAACGATTGCCTCAATCTACTCGCTGAGACCGAGGACGTCAAGGCCTATATGGCGGTCCGTCGACGGAGGCATTAGGATCACGGCCGGGATGGAGAGGATCGCCGCACAGAGCTTCCACGCACGCACCCGGGCGGGCGCGCGTGTCTAGACAGCGTTCGCTGACGGTGGCGATCGTCGCTGGGCTGATCGCCGTGGCGCTCGGCATCCTGATCAGCTTCGAAATCCACTGGTTCCCGGTGCAGGCCTCGACGCAGGCGCACAACACCGATCGCCTGTACCACGTGCTGGTGATCGCGACGATCCCGATCTTCGTGCTGGTCGTCGGCGTGATCCTGTACTGCGTGTGGCAGTTCCGCATGAGGCCCGGCGAGGAGCTGAAGGACGGTCCGCCGATACACGGAAACACGCGCCTGGAGGTCTTCTGGACGGCGCTCCCGACGGTCCTGCTGCTGAGCATGGTGGGCTACTCGTTCGTGGTGCTCCACGAAAACGAAAAGAAACCGGCGCACGAGATCCAGATCGGCGTCACCGGCCAGCAGTTCTTCTGGTCCTACCAGTACCCGCCGTCGGTGACCGGGGGCCCGCCGATCGACAGCTACCAGCTGTATCTGCCCGACAACGAGTCGGTGTACTTCAACATGAAATCCAAGGACGTCATCCACGCCTTCTTCATCCCCGCCTTCCGCCTGCAGGAGGACGTCGTGCCCGGCATCACCACGCACTACCGGGCGACGCCCGACCGGCTCGGCAGCTACCCGGTCGAGTGCAACCTGCTGTGCGGGGTGGGGCACTCGCTGATGCGCTCGACGGTCCACGTCGTGACGCCCACCCAGTTCCGCGCGTGGATCAAGAGCCAGTTGAGCTTGAGCCCGAGCAGCACGAGCACAGGCGGGGCCGGCGGGGGGACGAGCGGATAATGTTCGGCCGATGACCGCCAAGCTCCGAGCCCCTGGCTTCTACCGCGCCGGCTGGCTGATGGTCGGCGCCGTGGGCTTCTCGGCCCTTATCACGTGGCTGGTGCGCATGTCCACCGGACACGCGACCTACCTGCACTACCTCTCCGGCGACGCGGTCCTGACGGTCTCGCTGCTCGCGGTGCCGATCGCGTTCCTCGTGGGGATCGGCGGCTTCGACTACTGGTTCTACTGGGCGACCGGACGCCCGACGCGCCCGGAGGACCACTCCGGCCACGGCGCGTACACGTGGAAGGACTACTTCCGCATCAACACCGACCACAAGGTGATCGGGATCCAGTACACGGTCAACTCGTTCTTCTTCCTGCTCGTGGGCGGCCTGATGGCGATGCTGATGCGCGCCCAGCTGGCCCAGCCGGGGTCGCACTTCGTCAGCGCCAACACCTACAACGGCCTGTTCTCGATGCACGCGACGCTGCTGATCTTCCTGTTCATCATCCCCGTGTTCGCGGGACTGGGGAACTACGTGATCCCGCTGATGATCGGGGCGCCCGACATGGCCTTCCCGCGCCTGAACGCGCTCTCCTTCTGGCTGCTGCCGGTGGCCGGCGCGATCATGCTGCTGAGCTTCCTCGCTCCGGGCGGGGCGTTCGCCGACGGCTGGACCGCGTACGCGCCGCTTTCCGACCAGGCGCCGATCGGGCAGACGTTCTTCTCGATCGGCGTGCAGTTCGCGGGCGCCTCCTCGATCATGACCGCGCTCAACTTCCTCGTGACGATCATCACGATGCGCGCGCCGGGGATGAGCTTCTTCCGCCTGCCGCTGCTGGTGTGGGCGAACTTCGCGACCTCGCTGCTGGTCGTGATCGCGACGCCGTTCATCGCCGCCTCGCAGTTCTTCGTGCTGCTCGACCGCGCCCTCGGCTTCAACTTCTTCAACGCGACCAACGGCGGCGACGTGCTGATGTACCAGCACGTCTTCTGGTTCTACTCGCACCCGGCGGTGTACATCATGATGCTGCCCGGATTCGGGATCATCAGCGAAGTCATCGCCGTCAAGTCGCGCAAGCCGATCTTCGGCTACCGCATGATGGCCTTCTCGCTGCTGGCGATCGTCGGGCTCGGCTTCACCGTCTGGGCCCACCACATGTTCACGTCCGGGATGGCGCTGTGGATCCGCATCCCGATGGCGATCACCACCGCGATCATCGCCGTGCCCACGGGCATCAAGGTCTTCTCGTGGCTTGCGACGCTGTGGCGAGGGGTGCTGCGCCTGGATACGCCGATGCTGTTCGCGCTCGGCTTCCTGACGACGTTCACGCTCGGCGGCATCAGCGGCGTGATGCTCGCGATGATCCCGTTCGACATCCACGTCAGCTCGACGTACTTCATCGTGGCGCACATCCACTACGTGCTGTTCGGCGGCTCGCTGATGACGATCTTCGCGGGCGTGTACTACTGGTTCCCGAAGATGACCGGGCGCATGTACGACGAGCGCCTGGGCAAATGGCACTTCTGGACGACGTTCGTGTTCATGAACCTGACGTTCGGCCCGATGCACGTGGCCGGCCTGCAGGGCATGCCCCGCCGCGTGGCCACCTACGCGGCCCAGTTCGCGGACATGAACCTGTTCATCTCGATCGCGAGCTTCGGCCTGGGGGCAGTGACGCTGATCTTCGTCTACAACATGGTCAACAGCTGGCGCGGCGGCCCGAAGTCCGTGGCCAACCCGTGGCGCGGGATGACGCTCGAGTGGCAGGTGTCCTCACCGCCGCCGGTGTTCAACTTCGACCGCGTCCCGACGGTCGTCGGCGGTCCATACGAGTACGGCGTCCCCGGCGCGGTCCACGGCATCCTCACGCCGCCGACCCCCGCCACGGTAGGAGCGGGCTCGGGCATCGCGCACCCAGCAGGGCACAGGCGGGCACCCAGCCAATGACGAGGAGGCAAGAGCGGTGAAGGAAGTCCTAGTGATCGCCAACCGGACGCTCGGCGGCGTGAAGCTGCTCGAGGCGGTCCGCGAGCGCGCGTCGGCCGGCGACGTGCGCTTTCGCCTGGTCGTGCCCCAGACCAAGCCCTCCGCGGGCCTCGTCGTGTACGACGAGGCCGTGCGCGAATCCGCGCAGGTGCGCGTCGACCTCGCCCTGTCGGCCGTCGCCGCCGAGGGCATCGAGGCCACCGGCGAGGTCGGCGACCCCGACCCGTTCATGGCGACGATGGACGCCGTCGCCGCGCACAGGCCGGACGAGATCATCCTGTCGACGCATCCGGTCCAGCACTCCGGCTGGCTGCGGCGCGATCTGATCGAGCGAATCCAGAACGCCAGCGGCCTGCCCGTGCAGCACATCGTCGTCGACCTCGAGCACGAGGGCCTGTCGTTCAAGGTGACGCTCGTGATCGCCAACAAGACCTCCAGCGGCGAGGAGCTGATCGCGCACCTCTCCTCGAAGGCCGCGCAGGGGGGCGGGCGCCTGTTCATCGCGGTGATCCCCCAGGTGGACGGCAGCGGCAGCGCTCCGCGCGAGGCGCGGGCGCGCCTGGCGAGCATGCTCGACCGGCTGCACGCCGCCGGGCTGCTCAGCTCGGGGATGATCGGCGACCCCGACCCGTACACGGCGGCGATGAACGCGCTCGAGCTCTTCCACGTCGACGACGTGGTCATCTCGACGCTGCCCGGGGAGCGCTCCGGCTGGATGCGCTCGAACCTGGTCGAGCGTGTCCGCGGCGCCACCTCCGCGCCGGTCGAGCACGTGGTCGTCGATCCGCAGGCCGCCACGATCGCGACGCCGGCGGCGTAGCGGGGCACCATGGAGGCAGCCAGCATCGCCCACGCGGCCGGACACGCCGGCGAGGACCATCACGGCCCGCCGCCCGCGAACAAGAGCTCGCGCGTGGAGGCGCCGCTGCTCGGGATGCTGCTTTTCATCATCTCCGAGGTGATGATCTTCGGGGCGTTCTTCACGGCGTACTTCTTCATCCGCATCGCCGAAGGCGATCCGTGGCCCGCGCCCGGAACCAAGCTGCCGGTGCCGGTCGCGCTCGTCAACACCCTCATCCTGATCTCCTCGTCGTTCACGCTGCACTGGGCGGAGACGTCGATCAAGCGGGGCAACCGCTTCGGTCTGAAGGCGGGAATGCTCAGCACGTTCCTGCTCGGGTGCACGTTCCTGTTCATCCAGATCAACGAGTACGCCAACATCGGCTTCGCGCCCCAGGACCACGCGCAGCAGACGATCTTCTACTCGCTCACCGGACTGCACGGCGCGCACGTGTTCATCGGCCTGCTGATCCTGCTGAGCGTCACCGTGCGCGCCTTCCGCGGGCACTACAGCCCCGATTCCCATCGCGGGGTCGACGTGCCGGGCATCTACTGGCACTTCGTCGACATCATGTGGATAGTCGTCTACACGACCGTCTACATACTCTGACGCCGTGCTGAACCCGCTGCGCTCGGAGGACGACGCTTTCCGCGTGCTGCTCTACGTGATCGCCGTGTTCGTGGTGATCATCGCCCTGATCGTGATCCTGCGCGCGATCCTCTGAGTTGCACGGCGCGACACCTTGCGATCGCGTGAGGCTGTACGCCGCGCCGCATGCGGCGTGGCGAGCAGGCCCGCATGCGGGCCTGCTCGGGACCGCGCATG
>JBKQHH010000034.1:0-3654 GCA_052148875.1 Solirubrobacteraceae bacterium | reverse complement strand
CCGGCGCTGATAGCGTCGCTGCTTAGGACAACACGCAGGCGTCTCGCCCGACGCTCCGGAGACGCCTCCTTCGCCATGGCGAAGCGAGCGTCTGGCGGGGCGGAACACGGACGAGTGCTCGTCGTCCTTTGCGATCGTCTGGGGGAAGCTGGCGGAGACGCTCGCATCTTCGCGCTGAGCAGCGACGCAGCAGGATATCTCGCCCGCTCCCAATGGCACGTCGACGGCGATCGGTCTACGATCACAGGGTCTACAGGGTGGCTTTCTCCACGTCGCCTACCGAAGGAGAATGATGGCCAGTCACGAACAGGTAGAGCCTTCGTATAGCGGGACATCCGGCGGCGGCGGTGGTGATCGCCAGCTCGACTTCCATCCCGGGATGGGGATGCGGTGGGAGATCACGCGCAGCACCGCAGACACTGCGGGCGAGCTGTTCGAGTCCACGAATTGGCTCGACCCCCGGATGCCAGGGCCTCCCGTTCATGTGCACCCGACTGAGGAGGAGAGCTTCGAGGTGATCGAGGGCACTCTCGATGTCTTCGTCGACGGGGCGTGGAGCCAGGTGCGCGCGGGCGAGACGGCGACCGTGCCGGCGGGCGCGCCGCACACGCTTCGCAACGCCGGCGAGGAACCGGTGAGGACTGTGACCAGGATCCGCCCGGCGCAGAGATCGGAGGCGTTCTTTCGGGAGCTGCATCGCCTGATCCACGAGGACAAGATCAAGCGGCTGCCGCCGAAGGAGCCCCGTTCCGCGATCTACGCAGCCATGTTGTTCACCAGGTACCCAGACGAGATCCGCGCGACCGGGCCGCTGAGCGGTGTCTTCAAGGTGCTGGCCCTCGCTGGGAGGGCGCTTCGATTCAAGTTCTGAGACCAGCGCCGTCTCGGGGGAACATGGACGCGCTCCCGCCTCGCGCGAACAAGCAAGCGCGCACAGGTGGCTTCGTCGTCGAACATGACCTGCTGCTCTCCCTTCACGCCGGTGCGCCATTCAGACCGAGCACGCCGGACCCGTGCGCCCGGAGTCTGGCCAAACGTACAGCGCGCCTACGCCCAGTCCGCCAAGTCGATTGAGGCTCACCCGCCACCCTGAGTTGGAATAGGATGCGCCAACTCGATGGCGCAGCTCGAAGTCACAGCCTCGGAGACGATCGCCGCCCCGCCTGAGCGGGCATGGGAGCTGGTCTGCGATACGAGCCGGTACGCCGAGTGGGTGGCGGGAACGGCTGCGGTGACGCGCACCGACGGCCCGGCTCGCCAGGGCTCGACGTATGACGAGATCAACCCGATTGTGGGACCCTGGCACGCGAAAACGCGCTGGACGGTGATCGAGCTCGATCCGCCTCGCCGCCAGGTCCACCGCACCGAGGACGTCCCATTCGCGAGTGAGTTCCTCGTGATCATCGAGATCGCGCCATCGGGCGATGGCAGCGAGGTCACCTTCACGCTGCGAGCAACGCCCTCGCTCGGGGTGCTCGGGGTGAGCGTCCTTTCAGCCCTGAAGAGCCAGACGAGTAAGGACAACGAACGCACCGTGCGGAACCTCGCCGAGCTCGCCGCACGCGAGGCCTAGCGACGAAGCGACCCGTCGTGTCGCGGCTGCTGGCGGGGACACGCTCGCTCCCGCATTGCGCCGAGCAAGCGGTCCGTGCATGGCGCACGACTGGACCGGAGCCTCTGGTCAGCGGCCAGGGACGGTGGCTTCTGCGGGCGTGCTCGTGCTCAGTTGCGCGAGCATGTCGCGCAGCTGCGCGAATCGTCGGGGGCCAAGTTTCTGTGTCCATTCGGCCTCGATCTCCAGGACGATCTCGCGCATGGCCGCGCCTGCCGCACGTCCGTGTGGCGTGAGGTGTACACGCTTGAAGCGCTGGTCGGCGCTGTCCTGTGCGCGTGTGAGGTATCCGAGCGCCTCCATCTGTCCGAGGAGGTAGTTCAGCGCCTGCTTGGTCATGCCTGTGCGGGCCGCGAGCTCCGACGGGCGCATGTTCTCAGGCCCCGGGTAGAGCAGGACGTTCAGGTGCGCGGCGACCAGGTCGCTGTATCCGCGCTGGTGCAGGCCGGTGAGCATCCGTTCGCGGACCGTTTCCCAGGGGACGCGCAGCAGCGCACCGATCAGCGGAGGGGGCGAGTTGGTTGAGTTCATCGGCATGGTCAAGTCACTTGACAACACTAGCGGATGGGTGTAGGGTGGTCAAGTCACTTTACCTACCGCGCCTTGCGCCAAGGAGAGCACCATGAGCCAAGCCACCGCAGAGACCATCACCATCGGAGCGTTCGGCGTCCGTTTCCTCGTAGAGGGAACGGACTCGGGCGGCAGCGTGAGCGTGTTTGAGTGCTACGTCCCGGCGAACGCCAAGATGCCAGCCCCGCACAGCCACGACGCGTTCGAGGAGACCATCTACGGGCTCAAGGGCGCCACAACCTGGACGGTCGACGGCGAGACGATCGACATTGGGGTCGGCGAGGCCCTATGTGTGCCGCGTGGAGCGATCCACGGGTTTGAGAACCGCGGCAGCACCAACGCGACGTTCCTGGCGATCGCGAGTCCCGGCGTCTTCGGACCCGCCTACTTCCACGAGATCGGCGCGGTCCTAGCGGCCTCCCCCGGCGGCCCGCCAGACCTCGCCGCATTGGCGCAGGTGATGCGCCGCCACGGCCTCACCCCAGTCTCGCCGAGCTCGTCGTCCACAGGATCATCCTCGTCGCCGACACGGTAAGCGTCTGGCCAGATCCTCAGAAACCACCGCATAACGCGTTCCACGCGCGTTGCGGGTCTGAGCCCGGCGGGGCGAAGTGCTCGTCGCCACCACAGAGCAGGACGCCGCGACTCGTGTAATCGCTCGGAGGGCGCCTCGAATGGCGGCGAACCTGCGACTCGGGGGCACTTGACGTCGCTCCTGCAGTCAGTCCCGGTCGTGCAGCACGGGGGCGTAGGAGATCCCGATGATCGCGCCCTCTGGTGACTGCAGCCTGGCCACCGTCTGACCCCAAGGCTCCTTGCGCGGTGGGTGCAGCAGCTCGTAGCCGGCCTGCTCGAGCTCCCGCGCCGCCGGGCCCACCGCCGCCGGGTCCGCAACGTCGAACTCGATGCTGACCTGCGGCACCGGCCTCGCTACCGGCCAGTGCGGCGTCCCGAAGCACGCCTCGGCGGCCTGCGACAGCGGCCAGATGCCGAAGGACTTGCAGCCGTCGATCTGCTCACTGTGGTGATAGTCATCGCCGTGGCTCTCGAGCGCCAGCCCGAGCGCGTCGACGTACAGCTTGCGACTGGCGGGCGGGTCGGGCGCGATTACCGCCACGGTCGAGAGGAACTCTACGTTCACGCTACCTCCTCGTTGCCCTGTACTCGTTCAACCATCCAAGCAGGTTGCGCAAGCCGCGCCGCCTCCTCGCCAGAGCTCATGCTCCGCGAGCCACGATGAGCCTGCATTGGCTGGTGTCGGACAGCAGGGCCACGAAAGGCGCCTCGACGTACCCGCGCGAGCATAAGGCAGGCCTCGACCCGGGGATTGCGCGAGTCTCGCAAATCGTCCAGGGCGCAAGCTACGTGCAGACATGGTGAGACGCTCGCATCGCTCTGGAAGACGACCTCGGCGCCGACCACGGCACCGTACCAGTCGATCATCTCCTGCAGGCGTGTCGTCTTCAGGTTGA
>JBKQHH010000033.1:0-21423 GCA_052148875.1 Solirubrobacteraceae bacterium | reverse complement strand
GACGCGCGCTCGATGGGCCGTGACACGAGCGGTGTCCGCGGGATGGACGTCGGCGACACCGGCGAGGTGATCGCGATGGACGTCGCCCGCGACGATCAGGAACTGTTGGTCGTGACCGAGAACGGCTACGGCAAGCGGACACGCATCGATCAGTACCGCAAGACGGCACGCGGCGCCAAGGGCGTCAAGACGATCGGCCTGACCGAGAAAAAGGGCGGCCTGGCGGGCGCGCTGGTCGTGCGCGAGCACCAGGAGCTCGTGTTCATCAGCGTCGGCGGCATGGTCCAGCGGACCGCCGCCGGGGGCATCTCCCAGCAGGGCCGCTCGGCCACCGGCGTGCGCGTGATGAACCTCAAGGACGACGACATCGTGAGCGCCGTCGCGCTCGTCGTGGACACCGGCGAGGACGACGCGCCGGCCGCGATCGACGACGCCGAGCCCGCCCAGTAGTCCTCCCCACGGCGTCCTGCCGGAAAACCGAGGGTGCGGCGCGGGAAGCTAGCAGCATCTGTTGCTAGCGCCTTCCAAGCGTCCAGATTCACCCGCCCAGGCTCAGAATGAGGCGCTGACAGGTCGACAGGCTGAGGGTGCCCGCCCCCCGCCGCCTCCTGGCAACAGCCGTCTCGATCATCGCCTGCGCCGCCCTCGGCGCCGGTTCCGCCGCCGCCTCGCAGTCCAGCGCGACGCCCGCGCGCGCGCACGCCGCCGGCCGCCGCGACAGCGCCGCCTGCACCAGGAAAAGCTCAGCTCACGCGCCGCGCCGCGCCGCACATGCCTGCCGGTCCAGCGCGCGCAGGCCGCGTGTCCGCAGGTCGGCAAAGCCCCGGCCCGTCAAGCCGCGGTCCGTCAGGACGAGGCCCGAAAGGACGCGTCCCGCGAAATCCCACACTCCGGCTCCAGCCGCGACGTCCGAACCGAGCACCCCCTCCCCGCAGCAGTCCCCCGCCGCGCGCGACGCGGCGACGATCGCCGCCGTCCTCGCCACACCCTGCGCGAACACCGAACTGACGCCCGAAGCCGCCAACATCGATCTCGTCCGCGCCGCCGTGCTCTGCCTGATCAACCGCAAGCGCGCCGAAAACGACGAGAGCCCGCTGAAGATCAGCCCCGAGCTCGAACAGGCGGCCGAAGGCCACTGCGAAGAACTGATCGCCGACGACTACTTCGCGCACGTGTCCCCCAGCGGCGAGACGCCCGTCGACCGCATCCGCGACACCGGCTACATCCCCGGTCCGAACGTCGGCTACGTGATCGGCGAGAACCTCGCCTGGGGCACCTACCAGCTGTCGACCCCGCAGTCGATCGTCTCCGCCTGGATCGCCTCGCCCGGGCACCTCGCCAACATCCTCGAAACCCAGTACACCGAAACGGGGATCGGCATCACCCCCAGCGTGCCCGCATCGCTCGCCGCCGGCGCGCCCGGCGCCACCTACGCACAGGAGTTCGGCGTCATCATCCAGTGAGGCTCTGAGCCGCGACCGCCGAGCCTGGCGCCCCGCATGTCATCTCCGTTCGCTAATCTGGCGGGACCAGAGAAAGGAGGTGGTCCAAACGTTGAGTGACAGTTCTTACGGGACCCTGGAGGTGACCGGCCGCTAGGTCGGGAGGCTGGACCGCTTGGCGGAATCCAACCCGGGACACCCCGAGACGACCGCCGGCCCTGGTCCCTCCGGCCTTGCTCCGTCGCTCTCGGTCTTTCCAGTCAGAGCAGCTCGCGAAGGGCGCCGTCGTGGCGCCCTTCGTCTTTCTACGCGGCCTGCGGCAGGTACGCCAGCCACGCCGCCGGGATCGTCGGGCTGGCGACGTGGATGAAGATCTCCGCTCGCGGCGTGCGCGGCGCATGGCGCGGGTGCATCCCCGCCTGGCGGGGCAGCCGGTCGCCCTTGCGCCTGTTGCACGGCGCGCACGACGCGACGATGTTCTCCCAGCTGGACGTGCCGCCCTTGGAGCGCGGGATCACGTGGTCGACGGTCAGGTTGGAGCGCGATCCGCAGTACTGGCACGTCCAGCTGTCCCTCGCGAACACCGCCCGCCGCGTGATCTTGCGCCGGTGGGCGTCGCGCGGGACCTTCACGTAGCTGACCAGGCGGATCACCACCGGCCGCGCGAGCGTCGAGCTCTCCGAGTGCAGTTCCCAGCGCCCGCGCTCGAGCAGCTCGGCCTTCTCCTTGAGCAGCAGCACCACCGCGCGGCGCACCGTGCACACGTTGATCGGCTCATACGTGGCGTTCAAGACGAGCACCCGACCGCTCATCGCCGTGGCGGGCGATGTGCCAGGTCCGTGCCGCTGGTGCTCTGAAGGCGACACGGACCCCACCGGCTCGGGTGGGACTGTGCACTCCATCTTCAGGCCCGCAGTCTAGCGGGCCGCGCTCCCGGCGCGCGCCGCCGGTGGGCGGCATGCGCGCTCACGACCGCCGCGACCCGGGGCGCGCGGCGGCGTAGGAGCCGAGCACCCGCACCTCCTCGCACATCGCGCCGACGCCCGCGATCGCCTCGGCGACCGGCGGATCCGCCGCGCGTCCGGCCAGGTCCGCGAAGAACACGTAGCTGCCGAGACCCTGCCGGCGCGGGCGCGACTCGATCTTCGTGAGGTTGATGTCCCTGCGCGCGAACTCGTCCAGGCAGCGCACAAGCCAGCCGGGGCGCTCGGCGCCCGCGCCCCAGAACACCAGCGATGTCTTCCACTCGCCACCCTCGCCCGCGCGCAGCGGGGGCCGCTCGCCCTGCGCAGGGCGCGTCTCGGATCGACCGCTCGCCGTCGTCGTGCGCGCCAGCCACACGAAGCGCGTTTCGTTGTCCTCGCGGTCCTCCACCCGCGCGCGGATCACCGTGCCGCCGTAGATCCTCGCCGCCAGCTCGGTGCCTATCGCCGCCTGCTCGCGCCGGCCCTCCGCCACCACCATCCGCACCGCCTCCGCGGTCGAGCTCGCCGCCAGGATGCGCGCGCGCGCGAGCTCGCTGCGCAGGAACAGCGTGCACTGTCCCGGGACCTGCGGGTGCGTGACGACCGTGTCGATCTCCTCCAGCGCCACGTCCTGCGCGGCGATCAGCGCATGCCTGACGCGCAGCAGCGCCTCGCCCACGATCTCCACGTCGCCGGTCTCGTCCGCGAGCAGGTCCAGCGTCACGCTGATCGATCCCTCGAGCGAGTTCTCGATCGGCACCACCGCCCAGCTCACCCGCCCTTCGCGCAGCGCCGTCACCGTGTCGTAGATGCTCGCCAGCGCGACCGGCTCGACCGCGTCCACCGCGGCGCTCGCCAGCAGCGCCTCCTCGCTGAAGGTCCCCTCCGGTCCGAGATAGCCGACCCGTTGCCGGGGGGCCGACATCTCAGGCAGGCTGCTCATCCCCGGGCACCCCGCCGCCCCCGTCGCCGGCCAGCGCCAGGCGCACGGCCTCGGCCTCCTCGGGGGAGAGCTCCAGTTCGCCGCGCCCGCCGCGCACCTGCTTGCCGTACACGCGCGCCTGGTCGCGGTGGTGGATGCACGACAGGACGATGCCCGACTGCTCGTCGTCGAGCAGCGCGATCGACATCGACTGCTGCCCCGACAGCTCGTTGTACGCGTCGTAGCGCACGAGCGCGCGGTGCGCGAGCCGCCCCCGCAGCGCCGTCTCCACGCCGGCCAGGCGCCCGTCCAGGCGCACGGCGGTGTCCTGCACGTACGCGCGCAGCGCCTCGAACGCCTCCTGCATGGCGGCCGCATGGCCGACCACGTCCTGCTCCCCGCTGTCGCCCAGCACCAGCCGCTGCGCGCGGCGCAGACGGCGCACGCTCACGCTGAGCGCGGCGCACGCCACCAGCGCCACCAGCGCCACCGCGCCCGCCGCGATCGCGATGACCCCCTGCGTGTCGGTGATCGATGCGGCCATCGCCCACAAGTTAGCCGCTGGCGCCGTCGCCGCGCGGACCGCCGCCGCGAATCGCGCCGTCGCCGGCCTATTCGCCGAAGATCGCCAGGAAGCTGCCCCCGGTGTCTTCGTGGTTGGTTTCGCCGGGCACCGGCTCGACCTGGGCTTCGACCTTCGCGGCCACTTTCAGCGGAACCCCGGGAACGGGGATTTCGACGCTCACCGTCTTTCCGGGTTCGGTCCTGTTGATCACGTGAGAGGTCTTGATCTGTTTGCCGGCCGCCGTGACGGTGAGGTCGACCTTGACGTCGGTCTCGGGGAATTCGCCGTCGTTTTCGACCAGCACGGTGAACGTCGGACTGGCTCCGACGTTGATGTGGTTGAGCGCCGATTCCGGTTCGAGCGTGGTCGTCCCCACGCTCACCCCCTTCAGGGTGCTGCCGTGGTGGCCCGGCGCCACCCCGGCTTCGGAGCTGCCGCTGGTGCTCGACTGCCCGGTGATGCGCGAGAGCGTGCTCGCCGGTTCGAGCCAGCCGATGTTCGGTATGAAGCGGGTGCTCGCCGTGGTCAGGCCGCTGATCCCGTTGGCCGCCAGCGTCTGCTGGATCAGCGGCGCCACGCGCTGGGAGTAGATCACGTCGGAGGCGAGGAAGATCTCCATGTCGCCGGCGATCTTCGCGCTCGCCTGTTTGGCCTGTCCGCCGAGCGCGGTCGGCACGAGCTCCGCCACCTTGGACATCCCTTCCACCCGCAGGTCGAGCGCCAGCAGCAGGTCGCGCTGCGCGGAGGCCATTTCGCTCGGGACGCTCAGGCCGTTCGCGCGCGCCGCGATCGCCTGCGCCTGTTTGAGCAGTTCGTCGACCTGCTGCTCGACGTCGAGCGCCGACTTGCTCGCGGAGTCGGTCAGCGCGACGAACAGCGGGTGGGAGACCTGGGCGTCCGATTCCTGCGCGAGCGCGCTGACTTCGCGGTTGTAGTCCTTCAGCGACTGCTGCTTTTCGCTTTTCAGGCAGCCGTTGATCAGCAGCACGATCACGATCAGCAGCACGATCGCCACGCCCGCCGCCACGCGGCGGCGCATCATCAGGGTGTGCTGGTCGCGCCCCGACGCGCCGGAGTGCTGTGGCCGGCGCGGACGCGGGCGCCGCGGAGCCGCGCCACCAGCCGGTCGATCCCCCACCGGCCGCCGCGGTGCTCGGGATGACGGTCGAGGCGCTGTCTCCTCGTCATCGTCAAAGAACGACAAAAGCCAACCGCTCCTTTGCAGGGACTTTATGAAGGGCCCAGTATGACTGGCGGCCGCCCCCCTCGCGAGATTGCAACTTCTCGCTCAATGCGTCTTTTCCTTCTGTTTCGGGCAGGGACAGGAGCCGCACGCGGCGAACGCGGGAGCCGGTGGAGTCGCCACAGACCCTCGTCCAAGCGTCCCGTCAACGTGAGGCCTCCTCGCAGGAGCCCGCCCGCCGGCGCATCGCGCGCCGCGCGGACGGGCCCGGCGCCGAGGAGCTCGTGCTCGGCCGCTACCGCCTGCTCGAGCAGCTCGGCAGGGGCGGCTTCGGCGTGGTCTGGCGCGCCCACGACGAGCTCCTGCACCGTGACGTGGCGCTCAAGCGCGTGTGGCTCGGGGCGGGTGGGGGCCCGATCGACAGCGAGCGCGCCACGCGCGAGGCGCTCGCCGCCGCGCGCCTGTCGCACCCGGCGATCGTCGCGCTGCACGAGGCGTGCGCCAAGGACGGCGCCTTCTACCTGATCTCCGAGCTGGTCGACGGCGACACGCTCGCGCAGCTGATCGCCGCCGAGGCGCTCGAGGACGAGGAGATCCTCGAAATCGGCGCGGCGCTCGCGAGCGCGCTCGCGCACGCCCACGCGCGCGGGGTGATCCACCGCGACATCAAGCCGCAGAACGTGCTCGTGCCCGGGCGGGGCACCGATCTCACGCCGCAGACTCCCCAGACGCTGCTCGCGGCCGCCAAGCTCACCGACTTCGGCGGCGCCACGCTCGTCGGCGAGGAGGCGCTCACGCGCACCGGCGACGTGCTCGGCACGCTCGCCTACATGGCGCCCGAGCTGAGCGAGGGCCGCGACGTGGGGGTCGAGGCCGACCTGTACTCGCTCGCGCTCGTCGTCTACGAGGCGCTGTGCGGGGTCAACCCCGTGCGCGGCGCCACGCCCGCCGCGACGGTAAGGCGGATCGGGCGCGAGCTGCCGCAGCTGCAGCGCGCACGCCGCGATCTGCCAGGAGAGCTCACGCGCGCGATCGACCGCGCGCTCGCGCCCGCGCCGGAGGATCGGGGGACACTCGAGGATCTGCGCCTGACGCTCGAGGAGACGCTCGAGCGGGGACTCCCCCGCTCGAGCCGGGGCCGCGCGCGCACCCGCCTCGCGCCTGCGCCTGCGCGGACGATCGAGCCGCGCCGGCCCTCCGCGCGCGACCGCGAGCTCGACGGGTACGAGCTCGATGAGCGGGAGCGCGAGGCGCCCGCGCGGCGGATCGCGCTGCCGCGCGCCGTGTGGGTCGCGTGCGCCACGGTGGCGATCGGCTGGCAGGCGTTCGCCGGCCGCCCGGGCGTCGCGCTGCTGCTATTCGTCGCGCTGGTCCCAGTGATGGTGCTCGCCCATGCGAGCGGGCGCCGGCGCCTGGGAGTCGGATGGCTCGGGTGCGCGCTGGCGCCGGTGCTCGGGCTGGCCGGGCTCGCCGGGGCCTTCCCCGCGGTCGCCGGGCAGGCGTCGCGCTGGCGCGAGCGCGCGGCGCTCGCAGCGCTCGGCTACTGGTGGCTGGCGCTCGCCGCGCCGCTGCTCGGCCGCCGCCTGTGGCTCGCCGAGACGCCCGCCACGCCGCCCCGCGCGGTGTGGGAGGGCTCTCTGAGCGTCGCCGCCGCGCACGTGATCGCGCCGCTGTTCGTCCTCGGCGTGCTGCTCGGCGCGCTGCTGTGGGCGCTCGGCGCGGCGGTGCTGCCGTGGATCGTGCGCGGGCGCAGCGCGGCGTTCGACGTCGCCGCCGTCACCGTGTGGTCGGCCGCGCTCGCCGCCGCCGCCCCCGCGGTGGACGCGGGCCTGAGCGCCCACGCGGCGCACCCCAGCCCGCGCGGCGCCGTTCTCGGCGCCGTTCTCGGCGCGATGGTCGCGGTCGCCGCCCGTGCCCTGCGCGGCCCCGTCTGAGGGCCCCACCGAACAGGTTCCGAGCGAGGGTGCGTAGCATGGCTCACGGCTGCCGGCCGATCCGCTGAGATCGGCGCCGCGCCGACCGCCGATGAACCCGCTCAAGAGCGTCGAGACCATGATCGCCAGCCTCATCGAGGGCACCTTCGGACGGCTGTTTCGCACGGAGGTCCGCCCGATGGAGCTCGCGCGCAAGCTCGCCCGCGAGATGGACGCGCACCGCACCGTGTCGGTCTCGCGCGTGTACGTCCCCAACGAGTACGCCGTGTGGCTCTCCCCCACCGACCGCGAGCGCTACGAAGGCGTCGAGCACGAGGTCATCGACGAGCTGTGCGGGTATCTGCTCGAGCACGCCCGCCGCGAGGACCTGATCCTGTCCTCGCCGCCGCACATCGTCTTCCACACCGACGAGCGGCTCTCGCTCGGCGAATTCGGCATCCAGGCGCGGCTGGTCCGGCCCGGCGGCGAGGATGAGGCGCCCCGCGCGCCCGAACCGCGCCTGCACGAGGCCGGCGCGCCCGCCCGGCCCGCGTCCGGACCCGCTCACCCGCCCCCTCCCCCCGCCGGACAGGGGGAGCACGGTCAGACCATGATCTACAGCACCTCGGCGCGCGTGCGCGGCGCGGTGCAAGACGCGCACGCCCGGCGCGGGCCCCAGCGCGCGCTGCTCGCCGTCGGCGGGCGGCGGCTGCTCGTCCCCCCCGGCGGTGGCACGGTCGGACGCAGCCGCGACTGCGACGTGGTGCTCGACGACGCGGGGATCTCGCGCCGGCATGCCGAGCTGCGCCCGGGCCCCGACGGCTGGACGGTCGAGGACCTCGGCTCGACCAACGGCGTGCGCGTCAACGGCGCGCCGGTGCGCGGCGCGCAGCCGCTGCGGTCCGGGGATCGCGTCGAGCTCGGCTCGACGGAGATCGTCTTCGAAGTCTCATGAGCTCGCTCGCGCCCGTATCCGTCGCCCTGAAGTTCGGCTTCCTCGCCGTTCTGTACCTGTTCCTGCTGTGGATCGCGCGCAGCGCCCGCCGCGACCTGCGCGGGAGCGCCACGCCCGGCGAAGCGAGCCCCACGCACGCCGCCGCCGGCGCGATCCCGCCGGACGCCACCGGCATGTACTCGGCCTCGGCGCTCGGCAGCGCGGACGTCGCGCACCGCGCACCGCGCCTGGTGATCGAGCGCGCCCCCGGCCACGAACCGGGGATGATCTACGACCTCGACGGCGACATCGTGCTCGGCCGCGGGGACCGCGCCGAGATCAGGCTCGAGGACCCGTTCGCGTCCTCCAGCCACGCGCGCGTGTACGAGCAGGGCAACATCGTGGTCATCGAAGACCTCGGCTCGACCAACGGCACCTACCTCAACGAGGAGCTGCTGCAGACGCCCAGGCCCCTGCACCCCGGCGACAGGGTGCGCATCGGCGACAGCGAATTCTCGTTCGAGGTCGACTGACATGCTGCGCGTGGCCGAGCAGTACGCGGGGACGGACACCGGGCGCCAGCGGCGCGCCAACGAGGATTCGCTGCTCGCGCGCGCGCCGCTGTTCGTGGTCGCCGACGGCATGGGCGGCGCGCAGGCCGGCGAGGTCGCCTCGCGGATCGCCGTCGAGTGCTTCCAGCCGGGGCTGCCCGACGCCTCGCATCCGGAGCTCGAGCTGGCCGCGCTCGCGCGCGCGGCCAACGCTCGCATACACGAGCTCTCGCACTCGAACGCCGAGCAGGCCGGAATGGGCACGACGCTCACCGCCGTCTACGTCGGCGAGCAGGAGGTCGCGATCGCGCACGTCGGCGACAGCCGCGCGTACTGCCTGCGCGACGGGCAGCTGCTGCGGCTGACCGACGACCACTCGCTGGTCGACGAGCTCATGCGCCAGGGCCGGCTCACGCCCGAGGAAGCGGTCGAGCATCCGCAGCGCTCGGTCATCACCCGCGCGCTCGGGCCGGAGGGGATCGTGGAGGTCGACACGCGCTCGTTCCGAGCGCGCGCGCAGGACGTGTACCTGCTGTGCAGCGACGGCCTGACGACGATGATCTCCGAGGAGGAGATCGCGGCGGTGCTGATCGCCAATCCGCGCCTGCACGACGCGGGCGAGGCGCTGATCGCCGCCGCCAACAGGGCCGGCGGTCGCGACAACATCACCGTCATCCTGATCCGCCTGGAGGAGGTCCACGTAGCGGAGGCGCCGCCGGCCGAGGACCACGCGACGATGGTCGGGGTCCCGGCGGTGCCCGCGCCGCCGGCCGCGCCGCAGGCGCCGGCCGCCCCGTCGACCGCCCCGACCGGAGACGGCGCGGTGATGGTCGGTGCGCCGCCGCTCTCCGCGCCGGCTGTCCAGCGCATGCCCCGCTCCCCCCGCGCGCCCTCGGCGGGAGCTGCGCGGGACGGGCGCGGGCGCCGGCGAGTACCGCACGCGGGCGCGCTCGTGCTCACGCTCGTCGTGCTGGGGCTGATCGGCTGCGCCGGCTATCTGGCGCTGCAGTCGGTGTACTTCATCGGGACCAACGGCCGCGGCCTGGTGACGCTGTACGAGGGCCTGCCGTACCGCCTGCCGGGCGGCCTGACGCTGTACAGCAGCCAGTACGTCTCCGGCGTCAGCGCCTCGACGCTCAGCCCGGAAAAACGACACACGCTGCTCGACCACTCGCTGCGCTCGGAAGGCGACGCCGGCGCGCTGATCCGCAGCCTCGAACTGGAACAGCTCGAATGAGGCGCGCGCGGTGAACCGCCCGATCATCCGCCTGTACGGGCTCGTGGCCGTGCTGTTCGCGCTGCTCGTCGCGTTCACCTCGCGCTGGACGATCTTCGAAGCCTCCTCGCTGCGCGAAAACCCGCTGAACGCGCGCAGGGTGCTGGAGCAGGAGCGGATCGCGCGCGGCGCGATCGTCGCCGCGGACGGCACCGTCCTCGCGCGCAGCGTGCGTGGCGCCGAAGGCACGTACGAGCGCGTCTACCCGACGGGCGAACTGTTCGCCGCTCCGATCGGCTTCGACTACATCGACCTCAATCGCGGCACCGCCGGCCTGGAGCGCTTTCGCAACAAGGAACTGAACGGCCAGAGCTCGACCAACCTGCAGGGCGTGCTCGACGAGCTGCAGGGCAAGGAACCCCAGGGCGAGAAGGTCGTCACCACGCTCGTCCCGCGCGCGCAGCGCGCCGCGATGGCGGCGCTCGGCGAACACGACGGCGCGGTCGTCGCCCTGGACCCGCGCACGGGGGCCGTGACGGTGATGGCCTCCAAGCCGAGCTACGACCCCAACGCGCTGCGCTCACGGGTGGCCAGCGCCCAGCAGGAACGCGAAATGAGCGCCAACCCGCCGACCAAGTCGGAAGTCAACCGCGCCACGCAGTTCGGCTACGCGCCGGGCTCGACGTTCAAGATCGTCACCGCCACGGCCGCGATCGACACCGGCGCGTACACGCCGGAATCGACCGTCGAAGGGCGCAACGGCATCCTCGTCTCGGGGAAGCTGCTGCAGAACGACAACGCCGAGAGCTTCGGCCCGATCACGCTCACCTACGCGCTCGCCCACTCGGTCAACACCGTGTGGGCGCAGGTGGCCGAGCACGTGGGCAAGCGCACGCTCGGGCGCTACATGGAACGCTTCGGCTTCGACCGCAAGCCGCGGCTCGACTACCCCGCGGAAGAGATGTCCGCCAGCGGCGAGCACATCGGCGAAGGCGTCGTCGCGCCGACGAGCCCGCTGGTCGACGTCGGGCGCATGGGCATCGGCCAGGACAAACTGATGGTGACGCCGCTGCAGATGGCGGAGGTCGCCGCCGCGGTGGCCGACCGCGGCAGGCTGATGGTCCCCCACCTGACCCAGCGCGTCGTCGACTCCGAAGGGCGCACCGTGCAGACGATCTCCCCGCGCGTGCAGTCGGTCGTCATGAAACCGTCCACGGCCGCCGCCGTCACCTCGATGATGGAAGCGGTCGTCAGGGAAGGGACGGGCACCGCGGCGCAGATCCCGGGCATTCAGGTGGCGGGCAAGACGGGCACCGCGCAGACGCAGTTCGGCGATGCGATCAACAACGTGTGGTTCATCGCGTTCGCCCCCGCCACCGATCCCGCGGTCGCGGTCGCGGTGACGCTGAAGGCCGTCCCCGGGGAAGGCGCCACGTACGCCGCGCCGGTCGCCAGGGCCGTGATCGAAAGCCTGCTGAGGCCCGCGCCATGATCGAGCCCGAGACGATCATCGACGGGCGCTACAGGGTGATCTCGCGCCTGGGCTCCGGCGGCATGGCCGACGTGTACCTCGCGCAGGACCAGCTGCTGGGCAGGGACGTCGCGGTGAAGGTGCTGCACCACCACTTCTCCGAAGACCAGGAGTTCGTCGAGCGCTTCCGCCGCGAGGCGTCGAGCGCGGCGGCGCTGTCGCACCCGAACATCGTCGCGATCTTCGACCGCGGCGAGTGGAACGGCACGTACTACATCGCGATGGAGTACGTCGCCGGGCGCACGCTGAAGACGATCGTGCGCGAACACGGCGCGCTCGACCCGGCGGCGGCGATCGACATCGTCGTGCAGATCCTGCGCGCCGCGCGCTTCGCCCACCGGCGCGGCGTCATCCACCGCGACCTGAAGCCGCACAACGTGATCCTCGACGAAGAGGGTCGCGCGCGGGTCACCGACTTCGGGATCGCGCGCGCGGGCGCGTCGGACATGACGCTGACCGGCTCGATCATGGGCACCGCCCAGTACCTGTCCCCCGAGCAGGCGCAGGGGCTCGCGGTCAGCGCCGCCTCGGACCTGTACTCGATCGGGGTGATCCTGTACGAGCTGCTCACCGGCGTGGTCCCGTTCGAGGGCGAGACGGCGGTGGCGATCGCCTTCAAGCAGGTCTCAGCCGAGCCGTATCCGCCGAGCGCGCTGAACCCGGCGCTGCCGCATACGCTCGACGCGGTCGTCCTGCGCGCGCTCGCCAAGGATCCCGCCCAGCGCTACGCGGACGCCGACGAGCTGATCGCGGCGCTCGAGCGCGAGCGCCAGCTGCTGCCCGCGCTCTCCGGCGCGGCCGCCACCACGGCGATCCCCGACGGCTACGTTCATCACGCGCAGCCCCAGCCCCCGCGGACCGGCTCGCTGCTGCTCGCGCAGCCCGGCACCGGGCAGTACGAGCTGGAGGGCGGCGCGCCGCCGGACGATCGCCGCCGGCGTCGCCGGCGCGGCCTGCTGTGGGCGCTCGCGGCGGTGCTGGTCGCCGGCCTGGCGGTGGCGGCGGTGCTGCTGACGCAGTCCACCAAGTCGGTGACGGTGCCGAGCGTGACCGGACAGACCGAACAGGCCGCCGGCGCCGCGCTGCGCGCGGCCGGCCTCTACCCCGTGCCCTCGCTGGCACCGAGCGCGAGCGTCCGCAGCGGCCTGGTGATCAGCCAGTCGCCGGCCGCGGGCGCCGTGGCGAAGAAGGGCGCGCATGTGAACATAGTCGTGTCTGGGGGCCCCCAGACCGTGCCGCTGATGGACGTCACCGGGCTCACCGAAGCCAAGGCCGCGGCCGAGCTGCGCAAGGCGCACTTCAAGACGAAGACCAAGCCCGAAGCCAGCAAGACGGTCGAAGCCGGGCGCGTGATCGCCACGGAGCCGCCCGCGGAAACCGAGGTCCAGGAAGGCCGCGTGATCACCCTGCTCGTCTCCAGCGGCCCTGCGCCGGTGCACGTCCCCGACGTCGTCGGCTCGACGCTGGAAGCGGCCGAAGCGACGCTCACCAACGCAGAACTGGCAGTGGGCACGGTCACCAAGCGGGTCTCGAGCACGCAGCCCGCGGGTACCGTGCTCGCGCAGTCCCCGAGTACGGGCACCCCGGTGCACGCCGGCGAGAAGGTCAACCTGACGATCGCCAAGGCGCCGAGGGAAGTCGAAGTCCCGAACGTCGTCGGCGCGGCCGAAGCGGCGGCCGCGGCCGCGCTCAAGCACGCCGGCTTCACGTCGAGGTCCGAACCGCGGGCGACGAGCGAACAGTCGCAGGTCGGCGTGGTCCTCGAACAGAGCCCGGCGGGCGGCGCGCACGCCCGCAAGGGGGCGACCGTGACGATCGTCGTCGGCAAGCTCGGCACCGCGACCACGACGCCGACCACGACAACGGGAACGACCACCACGACGACCACGCCGCCGGCGACGCCTCCCGCCGAATGACTCGCGCCGCGGACACCCTGCCCGGTGCGCCCGGCGAGGCTCCCGCGGCTGCGGAGCCGCTCACCGTCGCCGTGCTCGCCGGCGGGCGCTCCTCCGAGCACGACGTGTCGCTGTCCTCCGGCGGGGGGGTGCGCGAGGGACTGCGCGACGCCGGGCACGAGGTCGTGTGGGTGGAGATCGGCCGCGACGGGGTGTGGCGGTGCGGCGGGCAGCCGCTGAGCGTCACGCCGGCGGGCGGGCTGCTCGGGGTCGACGTCGCGTTCCCGGTGCTGCACGGCCCGTTCGGCGAGGACGGGACCGTTCAGGGGCTGCTGGAGACGCTCGATGTCGCGTACGTGGGCGCGGGCGTGGCCGCGTCGGCGGTGTGCCTGGACAAGGTCCTGTTCAAGGAGCTGATGTCGGCGCTCGGCGTTCCGCAGGTCGACTACGTGGGCGTGCGGGCCGAGCGCTTCAGGCGCGCGCGCGCGCAGGTGCTCGCGGAGATCGCCGCGCTGGGCCTGCCGGTGTTCGTCAAGCCGGCGCACCTGGGCTCCTCGATGGGCATCGTCAAGGTGAGCGCCTCCGAGCACGTCGCGGACGCGCTCGGGGAGGCGTTCGCGCACGACGGGCTGGCGATCGTCGAGGCGATGGCGTACGGCACGGAGGTCGAGTGCGGCGTGCTCGGCGCGCTCGCGTCCGAGCGCGACGCCGGCGAGGCGGCGCACGCGTCCGAGCCCGGGGAGATCGTGTTCTCCGGGGAGTTCTACGACCTCGGCGCGAAGTACTCGCCCGGCGGCATGGAGCTGAAGATCCCCGCGCGGATCTCCGCGAGCGCGCGCGAGCAGGTCAGGCGGCTGGCCGTCGACGCGTTCCTCGCCGCCGGCTGCGACGGGCTCGCGCGCGTGGACTTCTTCGTGGACGGCGAGCGCGTGCTGGTCAACGAGCTGAACACGATGCCCGGCTTCACGCCGACGAGCGTGTACGCCAAGCTGCTGGGCGCCTCCGGCGTTCCCTACCCGCAGCTGCTCGACCGCCTCTGCCGGCTGGCGCTCGAGCGCCACGAGGAGCGCCGCGCGTACAGCTACTGAGCTACTTGAACAGCGTCAGCTCGTTGAGCGTCGCCGAGTCCGTGCCGGGCGGCAGCGTGGTCAGCCACACGAGGTAGTAGCGGTACGGGCGCCCGGATCGCGCCAGCGGGATGCGTTCGCCGTCGTGGACGTCCGTGCTGGCGCCCACAGGGCCCTGCCAGCCGCGCGCGCTCAGCGGCGTCGAGTTGCCGTAGGGCAGTTCCAGTTCGATGTGGTCGGCGGCGTAGATCTGCACGGAGAAGCCGGGCGTCGGCGTTTGGATCTCGATCGCCTTGGCGAGCACGCTCGGAGCCGCGTCCAGGTAGACCCCGAGGCCGACGCCGCCGGCCTTCTTGAGCGTGCCGTCGTAGTACTGCTCGGTGCTCCACGTGGTGTTGGGGTCGCCATCGACGAGATTCTCGATCTGGTCGCGGTTTTCCGGGCCGGTGCCGAACGGGTTGTAGGCGTGGGCGGCCGTCTGGCTGAGCTGCACCGGTTCCAGGCCCGCGTTCGAGGCGATGCCCGGCGTCACGCCGGTGCCCCGGTGGGTGTTGGGGGCGGCGGCGATCAGCGCGATCGCGACGATCGCGACGAGCAGCGCGAGCGATACGACCCAGCGCGCCGGGTGGCGCATGCGCCACGGCAGCCGGCGCCGGGCGGGCCCCGGCAGCGTGCGCAGCACGGTCGTCACCTCGCCGGTGGCCTGGCCGGCGCGGGCGGCCTCGACCGCGAGCACCTCCTCGAGGTCGGCGATCATGCTCGCCGCGTCGGCGTAGCGGCGCGTGAGGTCCTTGCTGACCGCGCGCTCGACGACCGCGGCGGTGGCCGCGGACAGCTCGGGGCGCAGGCGCTGCACGTCGGGGACGTCCTCGCGCACGTGCTTCATCGCCACCGCCACGGGCGAGCTGCCGTGGAACGGGACCTCGCCGGTGAGCATCTCGAACAGCACGACGCCCAGCGAGTACAGGTCCGACTGCCCGGTGACGGCCTGCCCGAGAGCCTGCTCGGGCGAGACGTAGTCGGTGGTGCCGAGCACGCGTCCGGCCATCGTCAGCCCTTCCTCGGTCAGCGTGCGCGCGATCCCGAAGTCGGTGATCTTCGCCCCGCCTTCCTCGCTGATGAGCACGTTGTGCGGCTTGACGTCGCGGTGCACGATCTGGCGTTCGTGGGCGGCGCCGAGCGCGCGCGCGATCTCGATCGCGTAGGCGATCGCCTGCGGGATGTCGAGCGGGCCCTCGCGGCGGATGACGTCCTTGAGCGTCTCGCCGTGGACGTACTCGAGCACGATGTACGGCGTGCCGGTCGCCCCGTGAGGGTGGGTGGGGTTCGATTCCTCCCCGTCCGGCGAGGGCTCCTCGCCGGCGTCGATCACGGTGACCACATGCGGGTGGTTGAGCTGCGCCACCGAGCGCGCCTCCCTGCGGAAGCGCTCGAGCTGGTCGGAGTCGGCGGCGATCTCGCGGTGCATCAGCTTGATCGCGACCGGGCGCTCGAGCACCGTGTCGAAGGCGCGGTAGACGGTCGACATGCCGCCGCGCCCGATCTCGGCGTCGAGCCGATAGCGCCCGCCGATCACAGTCCCCAGGAGAGTCATCGGCATCTATTGTGCGCGCACGCTAGGCGGCGTCGCGCGGGCGCGTCATCACGAGCGCCGCGAGCACGAGGCGGTAGAGCGAGTAGGGCCACAGGGATTGGCCGTCGCGCAGCCGGCGATCCAGCAGCCGGGCGCTCGCCAGCGTGGAGAGGAACGCGGCCCCGCCGCCCAGCGCCAGCGCCGCGCGCTGCTCGCGCGGCACGCCCTCGCGGCGCATGCGCGCGCCCTTGAGCACACCCGCGCCGAAGATCACCGGCAGGCCCGCGTGCCAGGAGAGCGCCTGCGCGGCGCCGCGTCCGAATCCGCGCGCCCGCGCCGCGGTGAGCGCGGCCCCGTTGCGCGACACGCCGGGGATCAGCGCGGCCGCCTGCCCGAGCCCGAGCGCGAGCCCGTCGCGCGCGGTCGCATCCTCCTGGGCGCGGGCCGCCCCGGCGCGATCCGCGCCCGCCCGCCCGTCGGCGAGCGCCATCGCCACGGCGCCGGCGGCCAGGCCGGCGGCGATCGAGCGCGGCCCGCCGAGGCATCGCTCGATCGGCCCGCCGAGCGCGTAGCCGGCGAGCGCCGGCGGCGCCAACGCGAGCGCGATCACGCCCGCCCGCCGGCGGTCCAGCCGCGCGGCGTCGCGCAGCAGCTCGCGGCGCATGTGCAGCGCGAGCGCGATGCCCGCGCCGGCGTGCAGGGCGACCTCGAAGGACTTGCGCCGCTCGCCGTCCAGCCGCGCGTACGGCCAGCCGGCGAGCCACGGGATCAGCGTCGTGTGCGCGGATGAGGAGACCGGCAGCAGCTCGGCGGGGCCCTGCAGCAGGCCCAGCGCCACGGCGTGGCCAAGCGGGAGCGCGTCCCCGGTCTCAGCCCGCGGCATCGGCCGCCGGGTCGCGGCGCGCCCGCCGCCGGCGCACGAGCGCGTAGACGACGCCCACGACGACCAGCGCGACGATCGCGTAGTCGACGTACTCGAAGCCCTTGCGCACGCTCGTCCAGTCGCCGCCGAGCGCGTGGCCGGCGAGCGCCAGGCCGAGCACCCACGGGAACGTGCCGATCAGCGAGAACACGGTGAAGCGCCAGAGCGGCATCCGCGCGACGCCCGCGGGCAGCGACACGAACGCCCTGACCAGCGGCACCACGCGCCCGAACAGGACGACCGTCTCGCCGTGGCGCTGGAACCATTGATCGCCGCGTTCGATCTGCTTTGGCCCCATGTGAAGCTTGGCGCCGTGGCGTTCGAACAGCTCCAGGCGCCCGCCGCGCCCGACCGCGTAGGCGAGCCACGAGCCGACCATCGTGCCGATCAGGCCCGCGAGCACGATCCCGACGATCGTCAGGTGGTGGTGGGAGGCGCTCTGGCCGTGGTCGGCGACGGCGAAGCCGGCGAACAGCATCACGACCTCGGATGGGATCGGGATGCACGCGCTGGAGATCGCCATCAGCGCGAAGATCCCCGGCAGTCCGGCGTCGCGCACGAAGTGCGACGTTTCGTTGACCAGCGTTTCGGAGATCGAGGCGAGGACGAGCACGGGCCGGGCAACGATAGCGGCGATCCGGGGCCGATCGCCGCGGATCGTTACCGTCCCCTCGCGCATGCGCATCTGGATCGATCTGACGAACAGCCCGCACGTGCTGGTGATGCGCCCGGTGATCGAGCGCCTGCGCGCGGACGGCCACGACGTGCGCGTGACGGCGCGCGACTTCGCGCAGACGATCGAGCTGTGCGAACGCCTGCAGATCGCGCACACGCAGATCGGCCGCCATCGCGGCGAACGGCTCGGCGCGAAGGCGCTCGGGCTGGCGTCGCGCTCGGCGGCGCTCGTGCGCTGGGCTCGCGCCGATGCGCGCGCCGCCGGCGCGGGCTTCGACATCGCCCTCGGCCACGGCTCCAACGACGTGACCGTCGCGGCCGCCGTGCTGCGCATTCCGAGCGCGACGATGTTCGACTACGAGTGGGCGACGGTGCAGCACAACGTCAACTGCCGGCTGGCGAGAGCGGTGGTCGTGCCCGACGCGATCCCGCCCCAGCGCCTGGAGCGCTACGGGGCGAAGGGCAAGGTGCGCGCGTACGAGGGGCTGAAGGAGGAGTACTACCTGGCGGACTTCGAGCCCGACGATGCGGTGCTGGGAGAGCTCGGCCTGGACCCCGCCCGCCCGATCGTGGTCGTGCGCACGCCGCCGGAAGTCTCGCTGTACCACCGCTTCGAGAACGACCTGTTCGGGCAGGTGCTGGCACTGCTCAGCGTGGCCGCGTCCGAGCACGGGACGCAGGCGGTGGTGCTGCCGCGCGTGGCGTCCCAGCGCGAGGAGCTGCGGCGCGTGGCGGGCTTCGTGGTCCCCGAGCACGCGGTCGACGCGCAGTCGCTGATCGCGTACGCCGACCTCGTGATCTCCGCCGGGGGCACGATGAATCGCGAGGCGGTCGCGCTGGGCACGCCCGTCTACACGACCTTCCAGGGTCGCCTGGGCGCGGTCGACGAGCGGCTCATCGGCGAAGGCAGGCTGCGCATGCTCGCGTCGCCCGAGGAGCTCGATCTGGGCCGGCGCACCCCCTTCGGCGGCGCCGGCGAGCGCGCCGACGCCAAGCCGCGCGTGCGCCGCGATCCGCGCGTGCTCGTCGAGCTATTGCTCTCGCCCGTCTCCAACTGAGACAAAGCGCCGCGGTCGGGTACGCCGGAGTCGGGGTCGGCCCTTACAATCTTGGCAATGCGCCGACGGATCCGCTCGGCGGCCCTGCCCCTCCACCGTCACTCGCTGCCGCAGCTCGCAGTGGACGGGGCGTTGGTCGCGCTCGCGTACTACCTCGCCTTCCAGCTTCGTTTCACCACGAAGCTGCCGCCCCACTACGCGGATCTGCGCTCGGACACCATCTGGTGGGTGCTCGCGGGGAGCCTGCCGGTGCTGGTGCTCGCGCGCGTCTACCAGCGCCACTGGCGCTACTCGGGTCAGCGCGACTACGAGGCGGTGGTGCTCGCGGTGGTGCTGATCGTGCTGCTGACGGTGGCCGCGATCGAGATCGTGCGCCCCGTTCACGAGTACATAGTGTCCGGCCGTTCCACCGGGCACGCCGCCGCGGTGGCGGTGGTGCTGCCGAACACCGTGATCGTGCTGTTCTGGATGCTGTCGGTGGTCTTCCTCGTGGGCATCCGCGCGCTTGCGCGCAGCGTGTACGAGCGCCGGCCGCTGGCGGCCTTCCGCAGCCCCCGCCGCAGCCAGCGCACGGTGCTGATCGCCGGCGCGGGCGACGGCGGGCGCCTTGTCGCCCGCGAGATCATGCGCAACCGCGAGCTGGGCCTCGTGCCGGTCGGCTTCCTCGACGACGACCCCGCCAAGCGGCGCCTGCGCGTCGAAGGCGTGCGCGTGCGCGGCAACACCGAAGCGGACCTGCCGCGCATCCTCGACGACGCGGAGCCCGACGAAGTGATCATCGCGATCCCCTCCGCGCCGGGCTCGACGCGCGCGCGGATCGTGCGCGAGTGCCGCACGCGCGGGATCCCCGTGCGCACGCTGCCGACCGTGTTCGAGCTGCTGCAGACGCGCGGCACGCTCGCCAGGCAGGTGCGCGAGGTACGCGTCGAGGACGTGCTCGGGCGCGAGCCGGTGCACATGGAGCTCGAGCGCGTCGGCGGCTACCTGGCGGGCGAGACCGTGCTCGTGACCGGCGCCGGCGGCTCGATCGGCTCGGAGCTGTGCCGCCAGATCGCGCGCGTGGAGCCGCGCCGGATCGTGCTGCTGGACCACGCCGAGGACAACCTCTTCTCGATCCAGCGCGAACTGGCGGACGAGCGCCACGTCCCCCCGTCGATGCTCGCTGCGGTGCTCGCCGACTGCAAGGAGGAGGAGCGCATGCGCGAGGTGTTCGACGCGCACCGGCCGACGGTCGTCTTCCACGCGGCCGCCTACAAGCACGTCGGCCTGATGGAGGCCAACCCGGTGGAGGCGGTGCGCAACAACGCGATCGGCACGCGCGTCGTGGCGCACGTGGCCGGCGAGACGCAGGTCAAGCGCTTCGTGCTGGTCTCGACCGACAAGGCGGTCGCCCCGGCGACGGTGATGGGGGCGTCGAAGGCGCTCGCCGAGTTCGCGCTGGAGGCCGCCTCCGCGCGCTGGCCGGGGACTTGCTACAACGCTGTGCGCTTCGGCAACGTGCTCGGCTCCTCGGGCAGCGTCGTGCCGATCTTCCGCCGCCAGATCGAGCGCGGCGGACCGGTGACCGTGACCGACGAGCGCATGACGCGCTACTTCATGACGATTCCCGAGGCCGTCCAGCTGATCATCCGCTCCGGGTCGCTCGCATCCGCGCGCGCGCAGATGCAGGACGACGTGCGACCCGCCGGCGGGCGCATCGTCTCCAGACCGCGCGACTCGCGCGGCGCGGAGGTGTTCGTGCTCGACATGGGCGAACCCGTATGCATCATGGACCTGGCCCGCGCGATGATCGAGCTCTCGGGCCTGGATCCCGATCGCGACATCGACATCGAGGTCGTCGGGCGCCGTCCCGGCGAGAAGCTGCACGAGGAGCTCTTCAACACCTACGAGCGCCGGCGGGCGACCGCCGCCGAGAAGATCCTGCTGGCCGAACGCGAGCCGCTGGCGATGGACGCGGTCGAGTCGATGTTCGCGGAGATCGGCCTGCTGGTGCTGGAGGGGGACGCGGCGGGCCTGGCGGCGAAGGTGTCCGAGCTCGCCGCCGCGCGCAGGGACGCCCCGCCGGACGAGCAGGGCGAGATCGAGTCCAATGGCGACGATCCGCGCGCCAACGGCCGCGAGGCGCCTGTGCCCCTCGTACACTCCCCGAATTCATGATCTTCCTGCCGTTCGCGCTCTCGCTTTCGAGCACGTTCACCAAGATCGGGGCAATCGCGGCGTTCGCCGCGCTGGTCGGCATCGCGGTCCTGGCGCTGCTCGTCTTCTCCCAGGCGCGCGAGCTCAAGCGCCTGCGTGAGTGGGCCGGGCGCGCCCCCGAGCGCGCCGCCGACCTCGAGCAGCGCGTCACGGCCGCCGCTGCCGTGCGCGTCCAGCAGCAGGCGCCCGGCCAGGTGGCGCGCCCAGTCCCGCGTGCGGCGCCGATCCCGGCGGCGGCGGCCGGTGGCGGCGGCCCCGCCACGCGCGTGGTCGGTGCCCCCGTGGCGCCCGTCGTGCCGGCTGGCGCCGTCGCGCCCGCCGGCCAGGCGCTGACCGCCGGCGCAACGCCCGCCGCCCCCGTCGCGCCCGTGCCCGCACCGCCCGGCGCACCCGTGCCCGCGCCGCCTGGCGCACCCGTGCCCGCGCCGGCCCAGCCTGGCACCGCCGCCCAGCCTGGGGCGTCCGCTCCCTCGGCTCGGCCGGGAGCTCCTCTCCAGCCGGGTCTGCCGGGCCAGCCCCCCGTTCCCGTTGCAGCGGCCAACTCCGCACCGCCGCCGGCACCCGTTGGGGCCCCTGCGTCGGCGGCGGGCGCAGCGCAGAGCCGTCCCGTCGCCGCGAGCGCCGTCTCATCCGAGCTCGCCGACGCGCGCTCTCCCGCCCCCGCCACCGCGGCGGCCGCGGCCGGCGCGACCGCGCCCGCCGCTCCGCGAGCTCCGAGTCCCCCGCGCCCGCCCGGCGCGCCGCAGCCCCCCGTGCCGCAGGGACAATCCGCTCCGCCCTCCGCGCCGCCCGCACCGGGCCCCTCCGCGCCGGGC
>JBKQHH010000032.1:0-6328 GCA_052148875.1 Solirubrobacteraceae bacterium | reverse complement strand
GGCGCCTGGGCGCCGCCGGCGCCTGGGAGGAGATCTCGCTGCTGAGCCGCGCGGAGCTGGAGTCGCTGTTCGGCCCCGCGCAGCCCGAGCGCTTCGGGCCGCTGGTCAAGAGCTGGGTGTGCGTCAGCCCCCCAGCCGGCTGATGTCGTTGCCGATGCCGTTGATCACGAGGAACGCCAGCAGCACGATCCCGACAGAGCTGAAGCGGTACATGGCGGCCAGCGAGATCCGCCGCCCGCGCACCTTCTCGGCGACCGACCACAGGATGTGCCCGCCGTCGAGCGGCAGGAACGGGAACAGGTTGAACACGGCCAGGATCAGCGAGACGAACCCGCCGAACACGAGCGCGTAGCCAGCGCCCGCGACGACCGTTTCGTGGGCGATCTCGGTGATCCCGACGACGCTGTGCAGCTGCTTGCGGACCTTCGAGCTCGTGAACGCCTTGCCGATGTTCGAGAGCATGCTCGTCGTCGTGGACCACATCTCGTGCGCGGCGACGCCCCCGGCGGCAAGCACCCCGACGGGTTTCGGCGCCGCGCCGAAGTCGAAGCCGATCAGCATGCGCCCGAGCGCCTTGTCGTAGTGCGGGCGGATCGACAGCGTGAGGTCCTTGCCCGCGCGCCGGATCGTCAGCGTCACCGGCGTCGCCGCCACGCAGCCGTTGACCTGGGGACCGGCGCAGCGATGCGAGTTCACGGTTTCGATCGTCGAGTCGACGCTCGCGCGGCGCCCGTCGACGGCGAGGATGCGGTCGCCGAGGCGCAGCACGCCTTCTGCGGGCTCGCCCTTCTCGATCCCGGCGACGGTCGCGCTGGGGACGAGCGTGTGGATCGAGGTGTTGAGGTTTTCGAGCGTGTAGTCGCCGTTGAGGCTGCCGGACGCGATGATCGCCCAGAACAGCGCGAACGCGATCAGCAGGTTCACGCCGGGTCCCGCGAGGATCACGACGACGCGCTTCCACGGCGACTGGTTGTAGTACGCGCGCCTGGCCACCTCGGGCTCGAGCCCCCCGATCTCTTCGGGGCTCATGCCGGTGATCTTCACGTAGCCGCCCAGCGGGATCGCGCCGATCCCGTACTCGGTCTCCCCCCGGCGCACGCTGAACAGCGTCGGCGGGAAGAACAGCGAGAAGCGCTCCACGCGCATGCCGACCGCCTTGGCGGCGGCGAAGTGCCCGAGCTCGTGCAGCACGATCAGGAGCATGAAGCCGATGAGCGCGATCGCCCAGTCCATGCGCCTCAGTTTGGCAGGCGCCCGCCGGCTTTCCGGCGGTTGCCCCGCAGGCGCTCGAGGGGCTTGCGGCGGTTGCCGCGTACATGATGGTCAATAGTGGTAGAATTACCCACTATGGCCTACGTGGTGGCCCGCCCCCGTGGAGCATGGGAGATACGCGAGTCCCGCACGACGCCCGCCGGGCCGCGCGGCCGTACGCTCGCCACGTTTCGCACGCTCACGTCCGAGATCGTCGAGCACGCACGCACGCGATCCTCACGGCCGCTGAGTGCGCGCGAGCTGCGCACGATCGCGCTTCGCGCCGGCGCCCCGGTGGCGGCGCCCGCTCCCAACCAGAGCGCCGGCGAGCTGCTCGGCGAGCTCGCCGACGGGCGGCTGCTGCGGCCGGCGCTGGCGAAGCTGCTCGTGGACGCGCTCGACCCCGGGAGCACGCACGCAAGCTCCGACAGCGCGAGGGCGGCCGCCAGGTGGATCGCCGCCTCGCCGGCACGGCGCGGCGAGACCCTGCGCGACCTGCTGCTGCTCGCCGACCGGCTGCCGTCTGCCCGGGCGCCGTCGCAGCCGCGCTTCCCGCGCATCCAGTCCGGCCCGAGGACGCCGGGGAACGACCGATGAGCGAGCCGAGCCTCCCGGAGAAGATCGTGGCGGTCCACGAGCGCCTGGAGCGAGCGGGCATCGCGCACGCGTTCGGCGGCGCGCTGGCGCTCGCGTACTACGCCGAGCCCCGCGCGACCGACGACATCGACATCAACGTGTTCGTCGCGCCGGACGCCTGTGCGGCGGTCGGCGACGCGCTGGCAGCACTCGGCGTCGAGGACGATCTGGACCGGCTGGCGGTGGAGCGCGACGGCCAGTGCCGGCTGTGGTGGGGGCGCACGCCCCTCGACGTGTTCTTCGCCTACGACGACTTCCACCAGGCGATGCGGCGTGACGCACGCATGGTGCCGTTCGGCGAGGACAGGCTGCCGATCCTCGCGCCGGAGCACCTGCTGGTGTGCAAGATCGCCTTCGACCGTCCCAAGGACTGGCTCGACCTCGAACAGGTCGTGGTGTGCGTCGAAGACCTCGACGTCGACGAAGTCCGCGCGTGGCTCGTGCGGATCGTCGGCGCGCAGGATCCGCGGATGCGGCGCTTCGATCAGGCGCTCGACGCGCTCCACGCCGGCTGAGTCAGCCGGCACATCCCGGGCACGGCGACGGCAGGGCGACTGCGCGCGCTCAGGCCAGCTCCGCCACTGCCTCCCCCGCGACGGCCCGGGCCCGCCGGTCGGCCTCGTACAGCGACTCGAACGAGAGCACCGGCTCGCTGCCGAGCTCGGCGAGCGTGCGCTCGATCACCTCGGCGATGCCCAGGAAGCGCAGACGCCCCTCCAGGAACGCGTGCACGGCGATCTCGTTGGCGGCGTTCAGCACGCACGGCGCGGTGCCCCCCTCGCGCGCGGCCTCGCCCGCCAGGCGCAGGCAGGGGAACGTCTCGAGGTCGACCGCCTCGAAGCTCAGCTCGCCGACCGCGGCGAGGTCCAGGGCGGAGATCGGCAGCTGCACGCTTTCGCCGCCGTGCAGCGCGTAGGAGATCGCGATGCGCATGTCCGGCGGGCCGAGGTGCGCGAGCATCGCCCCGTCGGCGAGCTGCACGAGCCCGTGCACGAGCGACTGCGGATGCACGAGCACGTCGATGCGCTCGTACGGCGTGCCGAACAGGTGATGGGCCTCCATCAGCTCGAGGCCCTTGTTCATGAGCGTGGCCGAGTCGATCGTGATCTTGCCGCCCATCGCCCACGTCGGGTGCGCAAGGGCCTGCTTGACGGTCACGTCCTCCAGCTCCGCGAGGCGACGTCCGCGAAACGGGCCGCCGCTGGCGGTGATCGTCAGGCGCTGCACCGCGCCCGGCGGCTGGCCGGCGAGCAGCTGGTGAAGCGCGGTGTGCTCGGAGTCCACCGGCACGATGCGTGCGCCGGTCGCCTCGGCGAGCGCCGTCACGAGCTCGCCGCCGACGACCAGCGACTCCTTGTTCGCGAGCGCCAGGTCGATCCCCTCGCCGAGCGTCGCGACGGTCGGCCCGAGCCCGACCGAGCCGACGAGCGCGTTCAGGACGAGGTCGGCGCCGGACTCGACCACCAGTTTGACCAGGCCGTCGGCGCCCACGAGCACCTCGCCGTCGGTCCACGCCTCCGCGGCCCGCGCGGCGGCGTGCCCGTCGCCGAGCGCGATTCGGCTGACGCCGTGGGCGCGCGCCTGCGCCAGCAGCGCCTCCCACGAGCGCCCGGCGGACAGGCCCACGAGCTCGAGCTCGTCGCTGCGTGAGCACACGTCGAGCGCCTGCGTGCCGATCGAGCCGGTCGAGCCGAGGATCAGCAGGCGCTTACGCGTGGACATACGCGGACCATATGTAGTAGCTGACGACCGCGGCGAACAGCACCGCGTCGAGGCGATCGAGCGCGCCGCCGTGCGCTCCGAAGAGGCCGCCGGAGTCCTTGGTGCCGGCCTCGCGCTTGACGAACGACTCGAACAGGTCCCCCACGGGCGCGACCAGCGCGACCCCCAGGCCGAGCACGAGCGCGTGCGTGCCCGGCAGCCATTCCTGGTAGCGCCCGGCGATCCACACGCCGAGCACCGCGAACAGCATGCCGATGACGAGGCCCTCGACGGTCTTGTTCGGCGAGATCGTCGGCGCGAGCGGACGGCGGCCGAACATGTGGCCCCCCAGGTAGGCGCCGGTGTCGCCGAGGAAGGTGCCGACGAGCACGTCGATGACGATGCCGAGGCCGTGCGGCAGGCCGCGCAGCATGACGGCGTGGGCGAGCGCGAAGCCGATCCAGTAGATGCCCAGCAGCGTGATCGCGATCGCCCCGACCGACGGCCGCGGCTGCAGCAGCGTCATCCCGAACACCAGCGGCAGAGCCGCCACCGCCACCAGCAGCACCTGGAACTGGTCGCCGTACAGCGCCGCCGCGAGCAGGCCGGCGAGCGCGATGAAACCGGCCAGGCGCGCGGGGCGCGCGCGCTCGTACATCGCGTACAGCTCGTGCATGCACACCCCCCCGAGCACGAACATCCCGAGCGCGAACACGAGGCCGCCTTCGATCACCAGGAACAGCGCCACCGCGATCGCGGGAATGGCGGCGAGCACGCGGGCGCTCAGGTCCGAGCGCGGCTCACGCGCGGGGCGGCGCGCGCGCGCGGAGCGACGCCTTGCGGCGCGCCGCCGCGTGGCGTCGGGGTCGATCGGGCGGGCGGTGCGCGCGCCGTGGGGGGTGTGTGGCCCGCTCGACATCAGCAGCCCGTCAGCGCCCGCCGAACCGGCGCCTGCGCTCGGCGTACTCCGCGAGCGACTGCTCGAGCGCCTCGCGCGTGAAGTCCGGCCACAGCTCCTCGCGGAACACGAGCTCCGAGTACGCCGACTGCCACAGCAGGTAGTTGGACAGGCGCCGCTCGCCGCTGGTGCGGATGATCAGGTCGGGGTCGTGCATCTCCGGCGCGTACAGGCACGCGCGGAACTCCTCTTCGCTGGTGCCGGTGAAACGTCGCGCGGCGTCCACGATCTCGGCGCGCCCGCCGTAGTTGAACGCCACGAACAGCGTGATGCGGCTGTTGGCGTGTGTCAGCTCTTCCGCCCAGCGCATCTGCTCGGCCAGCCGCTCGCCGACGCCCTCGCGGCGGCCGATGAAGCGCATGCGCACGCCTTCCTCGTGCAGCTCGGGCGTCTCGCCGGCGATCCGCCGCGAGAACATCTCCATCAGGCCCTGGACCTCCTCGGCCGGGCGCGACCAGTTCTCGGTCGAGAACGAGTACACGGTGAGCTCCTCGATCCCGAGCTCGGCCGCGTCGCGCAGGCGCGCCTTGACGGTGTCCGCGCCGGCCTCGTGACCGTCGTTGACCGGCACGCCGCGCTCGCGCGCCCAGCGCCCGTTGCCGTCGGTGATGATCGCCACATAGCGAGCCGCGACGGGTTGCCCGGCGCCCGCCATCAGACCGCGAGGATCTCCTCTTCCTTGGCCTTGAGCACGCCGTCGAGCTCGCCGATGCGCCCGTCGGTGAGCTTCTGCAGCTCGACCTCCGCGCGGTGCTCGTCGTCGGAGGAGGCTTCGCCCTCGGCCTTGAGCTCGCGCAGGTGCTGCATCGTGTCGCGGCGCACGTTGCGGACGGCGATGCGCCCCTCCTCGGCGAGGTTGCGCACGATCTTGACGAGCTCGCGGCGGCGCTCTTCGGTCAATTCGGGGACCACGAGGCGCACGACGTTGCCGTCGTTGGACGGCGTCAGCCCCACGTCGGACTCGTTGATCGCCTTCTCGATCGCCTTGATCGACGATTTGTCGTAGGGCTGCACGCTCAACAGGCGCGCTTCCGGCGCGGAGATCGTGGCGAGCTGGTTCAGCGGGGTCATCGCGCCGTAGTAGTCGACGAGCACGCGGTCCAGCAGCGACGGGCTCGCGCGACCGGTGCGCACGGTCGAGAACTCGTGCGCGGAGGACTCCACCGACTTGCTCATGCGCGCGCCCGCGTCCTCGAGCAGTTCGTCGATCAGGTTCTCAGCGGCCATCGTCGTCTCCTCCGGCTGTCGTTACGAGCGTGCCCACGCGCACGCCTGAGATTATCCGCGCGAGACTGCTCTCGTCGTCCATGTTGAACACGTTCAACGGCATGCCGTTCTCCATGCACAGGGCGAGCGCCGTCGAGTCCATCACGCGCAGCCGCCGCTCGATCGCCTCCATGTGCGTGATCTGCGGAATGAACTCCGCGCTGGGGTCGATCGCGGGGTCGGCGCTGTAGACGCCCTCGACGCCGTTCTTGGCCATCAGGATGATCTCCGCGTGGATCTCCGCCGCTCGCAGCGCGGCGGCGGTGTCGGTGGTGAAGAACGGGTTGCCGGTGCCGGCCGCGAAGATCACCACGCGGCCCTTCTCGAGGTGTCGCATGGCGCGCCTGCGTATGTACGGCTCGGCGACCTCGGAGACGGCGAGCGCAGACTGCACGCGCGTGTTCGTGCCGATCTTCTCCAGCGCGTCCTGCAGCGGCAGCGCGTTCAGCACGGTCGCCAGCATGCCCATGTAGTCCGCCGTGGAGCGGTCCATTCCTGCCGCTGCGCCCTGCATGC
>JBKQHH010000031.1:0-9158 GCA_052148875.1 Solirubrobacteraceae bacterium | reverse complement strand
GGCGGGGGCTCGAGGGGGGCGTCACCTGGCTCGCCGACCGGGTCATGGTGACGCTCGGCCCGCTGGGCCGCAACGTCGTGATCGAGAAGAAGTTCGGCGCGCCGACGATCACCAACGACGGGGTCACGATCGCGCGTGAGATCGAGGTCGAGGACGTCTTCCAGAACCAAGGCGCGCAGCTCGTGCGCGAGGTCGCCACGGCGACCAACGACGTCGCCGGCGACGGCACCACGACGGCGACCGTGCTGGCGCAGGCGATCGTTCGCCAGGGCTTGAAGAACGTGGCCGCAGGGGCCAACCCGCTGGCGCTCAAGCGCGGCATCGAGAAAGCCGTCGAGCAGGTCGTCAAGAACATCGAGAAGCAGTCCAAGGAGATCTCGGGCAAGGACGACATCGCCCGGGTCGCCACCATCTCGGCGCGCGACCGCGCCGTCGGCGACGTCATCGCCGACGCCATCGAGAAGGTCGGCAAGGACGGCGTGGTCAACGTCGAGGAGGGCCAGACGTTCGGCATGGACCTCGAGTTCACCGAGGGCATGCAGTTCGACAAGGGCTACATCTCGCCGTACATGGTCACCGACCAGGACCGCATGGAGGCGACCCTGGAGGACCCGTACATCCTGATCGCCAACCAGAAGATCGGCTCGGTCAGAGACGTGCTGCCGGTGCTCGAGGCCGTGATCCAGTCGGGCAAGCCGATCCTGATCATCGCCGAGGACGTCGAGGGCGAGTCGCTGGCGACACTGGTCGTCAACAAGCTGCGCGGGACGTTCACCGGCGTGGCCGTCAAGGCTCCGGGCTTCGGCGATCGGCGCAAGCGGATGCTCGAGGACATCGCGATCCTGACCAACGGCGAGGTGATCACCGAGGAGATGGGGCTGAAGCTGGAGAACACCCAGCTCTCCCAGCTCGGGCGCGCCCGTCGTGTGGTGGTGGCCAAGGACACGACCACGATCGTCGACGGCGCCGGTGACGCGGAGGCGATCAAGGGCCGCATCAACCAGATCAAAGCCGAAATCGAGAACACCGACTCGGACTTCGACCGCGAGAAGCTGCAGGAGCGCCTGGCAAAGCTCTCCGGCGGCGTCGCCGTGGTGAAGGTCGGCGCGGCCACCGAGACGGAGATGAAGGAGAAGAAGCACCGCGTCGAGGACGCGCTGCAGGCCACGCGGGCGGCGCTGGAGGAGGGCATCGTGCCCGGCGGCGGCGTCGCGCTGCTGCAGGCCTCCTCGTCGATCACGATCGGCGACAGCGGCGCGTCGGCCGACGGCTCCGACGACGAGCGCACGGGCGCGCGCATCGTGCTCCGCGCGCTCGAGGAGCCGCTGCGCCAGCTGGCGGAGAACGCGGGCCTGGAGGGTTCGGTCGTCGTCAACGACGTGCGCAAGGCCAAGAAAGGCCAGGGCCTGAACGCCGCGACCAACGAGATCGTCGATCTCGTCGCCGAGGGCATCATCGACCCGGCGATGGTCACGCGCTCGGCGCTGCAGAACGCGGCGTCGATCGCCAAGAACATCCTCACCACCGAGGCGATCGTCGCCGAGGTGCCCGAGAAGGAAGGCGCCGGCGGCGGGGGCGGCATGCCGGACATGAGCGGGATGATGTAGGCGGACGCTTGCGCAGTTATGCCCGTCGGCCGATGGGCGGGTACGAGGGCCCGGCACGATGCCGGGCCCTCGGCGCAGGCCGAGAGGCCCGAAGCGGGCCCCGTGGTCAGGTGGTCCGTGAGTAGGTGGCGGCGATCTGCCCGTAGGGAGGCTTTATCTGGCTGAGTCGGGCGAGCAGCGATTCGTCGCTGAAGCCCGGACGAAGCGCGAGCCTGCGCGGCGAGGCGAACAGCAGGATCAGGTAGCTCCCGCTCGTTCCACGTACCGGGCAGATCCTATAGCTGGTGTGGCCCAGCGCGTTGCGTCCGACGATCGCGCCGGCCGGCAGCCCTCCCGTGGCGAGCTGGCGCAGAGTGGGGTGCAGGCCCGCCACAGCCCATTCGACCGTGCTCGTTTCGCGGACCGTTCCGGTCGCGGGCTTCAGGGAGAGAACGAGCAGGAGCAGTTCCTTGGTAGCGGGAGGGAGGTGCTTCCACCGCAGCGGCGGTGACACGTCCTTTCCGTCGCAGGTATAGAGGCGAGGGATCGCTTCGGCACCGGCGATGGCCGGGCTTTCGAGCACGACGCTCTGCAGGGGGCTTTTGGGTCCTTCGGCCACGGTGGACCGTGTGGCTCCGCTGCCGCTGGCGCCGCCGCAGCCTGCCAGCGCGAGCGCCGCGAGCAGCGCACCGCCGTTCAACGACACTCCTCGCCTTCGCGTGGGCATGAGCAGACGGTTCTTCACCAGGCGCGGCGCGTCAAGGTGGCATCAGGGCTGCCGCGTGTACACGGCCACACAATCCCAGGAAATCGCCTGCAAAATCGGGGGTTCGCCGTGTCGAGGCCTCGCCCCGGAGTTGGAGACACCGCGGAGCGTTCACGCGCGCGGGCGCAGCGAGACGTCCGTCCTGCGCCCGCGCGTGCCGCCTCCTATTCGACGGCGCTCACAGGCCGCGGCCCCTCGCCCACGTACCTGGCGGTCGGCCTGATCAGCTTCGCCTCGCGCTTCTGCTCGAGGATGTGCGCCGACCAGCCGGCCACGCGCGCGCACGTGAACATCGGCGTGAACAGGTCCGGCGGGACTTCCGCGAGGTCGAGGATCACGGCCGACCAGAACTCGACGTTCGTCGCGAGCACGCGGTCGGGGCGACGGGCGTGCAGCTCGGCGAGCGCCGCCTTCTCGAGCGCCTCGGCGGCCTCGAAGCGGGGCGAGCCCAGTTCCCGGCAGGTCCTGCGCAGCACCCGCGCGCGCGGGTCTTCGGCGCGGTAGATGCGGTGGCCGAAGCCCATCAGGCGCTCGCCGCGGTCCAGGGCGTCCGAGACCCACTTCTCGGCGTTGCCGCTCTGTTCGACTTCCTCGAGCATCTTCAGCACGCGCGAGGGCGCGCCGCCGTGCAGCGGGCCCGAGAGGGCGCCAACCGCGGCGGACAGCGCCGCGGCGACGTCGGCGCCGGTCGAGGCGACGACGCGGGCGGTGAACGTCGAGGCGTTCATGCCGTGCTCGGCGGCCGAGACCCAGTAGGCGTCGATCGCCTTGACGTGGTCGGGGTTGGCCTCGCCGCGCCAGCGGATCATGAAGCGCTCGGGGATCGTGCGCCCCTGATCGATCTCCGACTGGGGCACCGGCGGCTGGCCGGCTTCGCGCGCGGACTGGGCGACGAACGACAGCGCCATCACCGACGCGCGCGCGAGGTTGTCGCGGGCCTCCTCGTCGGTGATGTCGATTAGCTGCCCGAAGCCCCACTCCGGCGCGAGCATCGCCAGCGCCGACTGCACGTCGACGCGGTGATCGCCCGAGCGCACGGTCAGCGCGTGCGGTTCGGCGGGGGGCAGGCCGGGCTTGAAGCGGCCGTCGACCAGCAGGCCCCACACCCGCTCGTAGGGGACGGTGCCGACCAGGTCCTCGATGTCGACGCCGCGGTAGCGCAGCGCGCCACCCTCTTTGTCGGGCTCTGCGATCTCGGTCGCGAAGGCGACGACGCCTTCCAGGCCCGACTGGACCTCCGGTGCTGTCTGAACCGCGCTCATGGCACTCGCTTTCTGGGCTTGATGCTTGACGGTTGGCTGCCTTCTGGGCAGGCGCACATCTTCGCAGGACTGCTCGCGCGAGTACGCTGCCACTCATGGCCGACGGCGATCTGATGTTCCGCCCCGCGCTCGAGCTCGCGGGGATGGTGCGCGCGGGGGAGATCTCCGCGCGGGAGCTCGTGCAGCTCTCGCTGGAGCGGATCGAGGAGCTCAACCCGGCGCTGAACGCGTTCGTGCAGGTCGACGCCGAACGGGCGCTCGCGGCGGCCGAGGAGGTGCGCCCGGGCGACGCGCGCCCGTTCGCCGGGGTGCCGACCGCGATCAAGAACAACCGCCCCGTGCGCGGGCTGCGCCTGACCTACGGCTGCCGGCTGATGTCGGACTTCGTGTGCGACTACGACCACAACGTCACGCGGCGCCTGAGGGACGCGGGGTTCGTGATCGTCGGCACGACGACGCTGCCCGAGTACGGCATCCTGCCGACCAGCGAGGCGCACATCTTCGGCCCGACGCGCAACCCGTGGGACCTGCAGCGCACCCCCGGCGGCTCCTCCGGGGGAGCCGCGGCGGCCGTCGCCAGCGGTATGCTGCCGGTCGCCCACGGCAACGACGGCGGCGGCTCGGTCCGCATTCCCGCCGCCTGCTGCGGGCTGGTGGGGCTGAAGCCCGCGCGCGGACGGATCTCCGCAGCGCCCGAGCTGGGCGACTCCTCGCTGGGGATCGACGGCATGCTCACGCGCACGGTCGCCGACACCGCGGCGATCCTCGACGTGCTGGCCGGCTACGAGCCCGGCGACGCGACCTGGGCGCCGCCGCCGCCCGAGCCGTTCGCGCGGAGCGCCGCGCGCGTCCCCGCCGGGCTGCGGATCGCGGCCACGACGCTGCCGCCCGTCCCGGACGCGGTCGTGGATCTGATGTGCGCGCACGCGGTTGCCGACGCGGCCGAGCTGCTGCGCTCGCTCGGGCACGAGGTGGAGGAGGTCGATCCCCCCTGGCAGGCGGACGGCCTGCGGGAGCTGTTCGGCGCGGTCTTCTCCAATCACATCGCCCTGTCGATCGCCTACTCGGGCATGGTCGCCGGGCGTGAGCCGACGGCCGCGGACATGGAGCCGATGAGCTGGGCGATCTTCTCGATGATCGGGAAGCTGAGCGCGGTCGAGGGGATGGGCGCGGCCGTGCGGCTGCAGGCCTTCGCGCGGCGCCTGGTCTCGTTCCTGGCCCCGTATGACGCGCTGCTGACGCCCGCGCTGGCCGAGCGCCCGCTGCCCCTGGGGACGCTCGACACGGCCGCGCCCGAGCCGATGTCGACGTTCACGCGCTCGGGCCTGTTCACGCCGTTCACGCCCGTGTTCAACGCGTCCGGGCAGCCCGGGATCTCGCTGCCGCTGTTCGAGGGCGAGGACGGGCTGCCGCTGGGCGTGCAGCTCGTCGGGCGCCCCGCCGGCGAGGGCGCGCTGCTGGCGCTCGCGGCGCAGCTGGAAGCGGCCACGCCGTGGGCGGGGCGGCGGCCGGCGATGGCGCAGGGCGTACTCGATTAGGGGCAATACGGCGGGTGAGCTGACGGTCTCAGGGTGGCTCGCCTATGAAATCTAGCGACATACCATAGATTTTCGCTACAAAGAGCGCGAAAAACCATAGTATTCCGCTATTATTATCGCGTGAACGATTCTCAGCTCAGACGCCTTCTGACCGAGCGCAGTCCGTGGCGGCGGGGAACGGGCTGGGAGGCAGACGACCCGGATCTGCGGGCGGCCGGACGGCTTCCGCTGAATTACGAGCCGGAGCCGCTCGCGGATATCCACGCGCCGGGGCTGTACGTCCTGCGGGGTCCGCGTCGCGTGGGCAAGAGCCTGGAGCTCAAGCGCACCGTCGTGCGGCTGCTCGCGAGCGGCATCGACCCAAAGACGATCTTCTACTGCGCCTGCGACGGGCTCTCAAAGCAGGACCTTCGGCGCCTGGTGGCGCAGGGGCACAGCGTCACCCGCACCCTGCCCGGCCCTCGCCACTGGCTGCTCGACGAGGTGACGGTCGTGCCAGGCTGGTCGCAGACGATCAAGGAGCTGCGCGACCAGGACACGACGTTCCGCGAGGCCTGCGTCGTGCTGACCGGATCCTCCGCACGCGACCTGGAGCAGGCTCGCAAGGATCTGGCCGACCGTCGCGGAGGCATCGCGGACTCCGACAGGCTGCTGCTGCCGATGGGCTTCCGCGCGTTCTGCCGGGCCCTTGGAGGTTTCGATGAGCTGCCGCCGCAGGTCATCCCTCCCAAGGACTTCCTGACCGCCGGCGCCGAGCGGGCGATATCGGCTCTGGAGCCGTGGAGCGATGCGCTCGCGGACGTGTGGGAGCTGTTCCTCGACGTCGGCGGCTTCCCGCGCGCCGTCGGCGAGCTGGTGGGCGGCGGTGCAGTGAGCGACGGGTTCGTCCAGGGCCTATGGGATGTGGTGCTCGGCGACGCGATCCGCGCGGCGCCGATGTCCGAAGCCGACGTGGCGGCGCTGCTGGACCGTCTCGTCGCGAATCTGTGCAGCCCGATCAACGCCTCGCGCATCGCCCGAGACGTAGGTCTCCCCGGACACCAGGCGGCCATCAACCGGATCGAGGATCTGGTCCGCGCGTTCCTCGCCTGGCGCTGCCACCGCATCCGCGACGGCAGGCCCAATACCGCCGCGCAGCGCAAGCTCTACTTCGTCGACCCGCTCGTCGCCCAGCTTGCCCACCGCCGCAACCCCAGCTTCCTGGCCCCGGATGCCGCCAAGCTCACACAGCAGCAGGTCGGGCTCACCCTGGCACGGGCCGCATCGCTGCATCTGCCTGCCGCGTTCGTGCAGGCCGATCGGGTCATGTACGAGCGAACCGACACGGGCGCGGAGATCGACTTCGTCGGGCCGGATCTGGAGATCCCCTTCGAGTGCAAGTACACGGACGGCGGCTGGCGCAAGGAGGCCCTCACGATGAGAGCTCGCCACGGTCGCGGCGTGATGGTCACCCGCTCGCCCCTGCTCACCGGTCCGGACGAGCCCATATGGGCGATCCCCGCCGGCATTCTCGCCTGGCTGCTGGGGGACTGAGCTGGCACGCGAGACGCGCCGCGCGGCCCGTCAGCCGCCCCCGAGGACCGCGGCCATCCGCTGCGGCTCGACGCCGAGCGCCTGCGCGTCGGCGGCGCCGCGCGCGGAGGTCATCGAGGTCTCCATCAGCTCGGCCTCGTCCCAGGTCGCGAACGCGCGCGAGCCGCCCGCCCGCTCCAGCAAACGCAGGACGCGCGAGACCACCGGCGTGGGCACGTGCAGCAGCGCGCGCCTACGGCTCAGCGAGCGCAGCAGCGTGCGCACGATCTCGGTGTGGCTGAGCGTCTGCGGCCCGGCGAGCTCGTAGCGCTCGTGCCGGGCGCCCTCCGATCGGCCCGCGCCATCCTCGCGCAGCGCGGCGATCACGCAGGCGGCGACGTCCTCCGCCCAGATCGGCTGGAAGACCGCGCGCCCGCGTCCGGAGACGGGCATGACCGGCAGCAGCGCCAGGCGCTCGAGCAGCGTCAGCCAGGGGTCGCCGGGGGCGTAGACGATCGACGGCGCGAACACGATCGAGCGCACGTCCGCCTCGCGCACCGCCTGCTCGGCCAGGGCCTTGGCGCGCAGGCAGCGCGTGCGGTGGTGGGTGGAGGCGCCGAGCGCCGAGAAGAACACGAAGCGCTCGACGCCCTGGCGCTGCGCGGCCTCGACCATGCGCCAGGTGGCGATCCCGTTGAGCTCCTCGATCGAGCCGCGCGGCTGGTCGCGGATCGACGCCGCGAGGTGCACGACCGTGTGCACGCCGCGCAGCGCGTTGCGGAAGGAGGGCGGGTCGGTGAGGTCGCCGAGCGCGATCTGCACGCGCACGCGCTGGGCGCCGAGCCGGCGGGGATCGCGCACCAGGCAGCGAACGTCCGCGCCTTCGGCCAGCAGCCGCGGCAGCAGCGTCGAGCCAACCAGGCCGGTCGCGCCGGTAAGCAGCAGCATGCTACGTACAATATGCGTCTCCCGCCAGGGATCCCTCGCAAACCGACCCAAGAAAGAAGCGAATGGCCTACGTGATCGCCGAGCCGTGCATTGGCACCAAGGACAACTCCTGTGTCGAGGTATGCCCCGTGGACTGTATCCACCCGACGCCCGACGAGCCCGGATACGACGCAGCCGAGATGCTCTACATCGACCCCGAGGAGTGCATCGATTGCGACGCCTGCGTCGAGGCCTGTCCGGTGGACGCGTGCTTCGCGGAGGACCAGCTCCCCGAGGAGTGGCAGAAGTACACGCAGATCAACGCCGAGTACTTCGCCAACAGCAGGTAGCTCGCGCCGTCCGCCGGAGGCTGTGGAGCGCCGTCGAATGGCGGCGAGAGGATGGCGTTAGGGGCGTCCTAATGTTTATATAGTAGAAAACACCCGTTGACGGGGATTGTGACGACGGGCTACGTTCGACTCGCAGTGATCTGGCAGACATCAAGAAAGTGAGTTGATACGTGTTCAGAAACAAGCTGACCGGCGTCCGCAGGCGGACGCTGGTGCTAACAATGGGTATTGTCGCATCGCTTGCGACTCTCGGGTTCGCTTCCTCGGCGCTCGCTACCGAACATCACCCCACAGGTGAATGGGCCCAGTTCAAAGACTGTCCGCTGAGTAACTCAGCGACGGACTTGTGTATCTACGCGACGACCGAAAGCGGTGAATTCATCGTCGGCAAAGAAACGGTGCCGATCGCCAAAGCGATCACGCTTCAGGGCGGCCTGCATGAAGCCGAAGAAGGAAAATTGGAATTCATCGGCGCTGAAAACGGCGAAACGCTGTCGAAAACGCCGCAGAAAGTGCCGGGTGGCCTGGCTGGCCTGGTGAAGTGCAACGAAATCAGCAACTGGTTCGAGCGCATAGCGTGCGAACTGATCTTCGAAAACGGGGCCACGGGCGTGAACGCGACCACGGAACTCGCGGAACCCGCGAGCAAGATCGGGATCAACGTCGAAAATCTCATCACCACGGAAGGCACGGCGCTTTCGCTTCCGGTGAAGGTGCATCTCGAAAACCCGCTGCTCGGGAGTGAATGCTACGTCGGCTCGAACTCCCACCCGGTCGACATCGCTTTGACGACCGGCACGACGAGCCCGCCGGAACCGAACAAACCGATCACCGGCAGCGTTGGCGAACTCTCGTTCAACAGCAATTTCACGTTGGTGACGGTCAAAAACAACAAGCTGGTCAACAACTCGTTCGCGGCGCCCGGTGCGGAAGGCTGTGGCGGGCTCTTCTCGTTCCTGATCGACCCAATCGTCGATTCCAAACTGGGGATCCCGGCCGCTGCTGGACACAACACGGCGATCCTCAAGGGCGTACTGAAGACCGGAGTAGCGACAGAAGTGAAAGCAAGCGAATAGTCGCAAGACGTAGTTAGACTCCTACGGTAGTCTCGGGGCCCGCCATGATTGCGGGCCCCGACTGGTGGTGCGCCAACATGATCAGTCGTGTGTAGGTGGGAGTACCTGCGGAAGGTGCGCCCCGCTTGTTGGTGGGAGCCG
>JBKQHH010000030.1:0-19701 GCA_052148875.1 Solirubrobacteraceae bacterium | reverse complement strand
CTGGATGGTTGATTCCACGGTCCTGCGGCTCTGGATGGCACGTATGGCCTTCGCGGGCCTTTGTCCTCGGGCTCGCCCTTGCCACCGGCAAGGGCTTCGCCCTGCGTCCGCGGCCCACTCGACCCTCCGCACCCCCAGAGCGAAACACACGACCGTGGAATCAACCATCTCGGCGTCCCGGCCCTGACGGGTCCTCGCTCGACGGCGGCTCTCGCCCGATCGGGTAGGGTGGCCGCAACCGATGAGGGCGGTCGTGATCACCAAGCACGGGGGGCCGGGCGTACTGCAGGTGCAGGAGCGCGCGGACCCGCCGCTCGGGCCCGGCCGGGTGCGAATCGATGTGGCGGCGGCGGGGATCAACTTCGCCGACGTGATGGCGCGCATGGGCCTGTACCCCGACGCGCCGAAGACGCCATGCGTCGTCGGCTACGAGGTCGCCGGCACGATCCTCGAGCTGGGGGAGGGGGCGTCGAGTCCGGCGCGCCCGCTGAATCTCGGCGATCGCGTGTTCGCGGGCACCCAGTTCGGCGGCTACGCCTCCCAGGCGGTGGCGGCGGCCGGCGATGTCGTCGCGCTGCCCGACGAGCTCAGCTTCGAGCAGGGGGCGGCGATTCCCGTCAACTACGGCACCGCGTGGGCGGGCCTGATCGGCTACGGCAACCTGCAGCACGGCGAGCGCGTGCTGATCCACTCCGCCGGCGGCGGCGTGGGCATCGCCGCGACGCAGATCGCCAAGCGCGTGGCGGCCGAGGTCTACGGGACGGCGTCGCCGGGCAAGCACGCCCGCATCACCGAGCTCGGGGTCGACCACGCGCTGGACTACACCAAGCCCGGCTGGGAGCGCGGCCTGCCCAAGTTCGACCTGATCATGGACGCGGTCGGCGGCGCGAGCTTCCGCCGCAGCTACTCGCTGCTGCGCCCCGGCGGGCGCCTGGTGGCGTTCGGCGCCTCCGCGGTCGTCTCGGGAGAGCGCAAAAACGTCGTCACGGCGCTGCGCGCCGTCGCCCGCATGCCGCGCTTCAACCTGATCAAGCAGATGTCCGAATCGAAGGCCGTGATCGGGCTGAACATGCTCACCCTGTGGAAGGACCGCGGGACGCTGCAGCCGTGGATCGAGCCGATGCGGGAGATGCTCCGCGACGGCACGATCAAACCGGTGGTCGCCGGCGCGTTCGGCTTCGAGGACGCCGGCGCGGCGCAGAACATGATCACCGAGCGGCGTAACGTCGGCAAGGTCGTGCTCGTTCCCTGACGCGGCCTCAGCCGCGTGGTTGCGTCGGAGGCGGAACCGATGCTAATCTCGACGCAGATGTCGTTCCAGTTCTCGCTCCTCCAGCTCCTTCTGCTCCCCCTTCGGGGGGAATAGCGCGTGGCGGCCGCGTAGCCGCATACCCAGCAGAGAGGAACGGCAAGCACCCACGGGGCACACCCATATTGGGCGCAGGCAGGCGAGATAGAGAAGGAGCACGAACGACATGAGCACAACCGACGCACGCAACGACGCGAACCGCGTCCTGATCTTCGACACGACGCTGCGGGACGGCGAGCAGTCGCCGGGCATCTCGCTGAACAAGCAGGAAAAGCTCGAGATCGCCCACCAGCTGGCGCGGCTGGGCGTGGACGTGATCGAGGCGGGCTTCCCGATCACCTCGCCGGGCGACTTCGAGTCGGTGCAGGCGATCGCAAGAGAGGTGGAAGGCCCGGTGATCTGCGGCCTGGCGCGGACGAGCAGCCAGGACATCGAGGCCGCGTGGAACGCGGTCAGGGACTCAGAGCGCCCGCGCATCCACACGTTCATCGCGACCAGCGACATCCACATCGAGCGCAAGCTGCAGACCACCCGCGAGGACGTGAAGGGCCAGGTGCGCGCGGCGGTGGCGCAGGCGCGCGAGTACACCGACGACGTGGAGTTCTCGCCGGAGGACGGCTCGCGCTCGGACGTGCAGTACATGGCTGAGGTGATCCAGATCGCGCTGGACGAGGGCGCGAGCACGATCAACGTGCCGGACACGGTCGGCTACACGATGCCGACGGAGTACGCGGCGATGTTCGCGGAGCTGTACCGGTTGGTGCCGGGGCTGCGCGACGTGGTCGTGTCGGTGCACTGCCACGACGACCTGGGCCTGGCGGTGGCGAACTCGCTGGCGGGCGTGGAAGCGGGCTGCCGTCAGGTCGAGTGCGCGATCAACGGCATCGGCGAGCGCGCGGGCAACGCGTCGCTGGAGGAGATCGTGATGCTGCTGCACACGCGCGAGCCGAGCCTGGGGCTGTGGACGGGCGTGGAGACGACCGAGATCGCGCGCACCAGCCGCCTGGTCTCGCGCCTGACGGGGTATCAGGTGCAGCCGAACAAGGCGATCGTGGGGCGCAACGCGTTCGCGCACGAGGCGGGCATCCACCAGGACGGCGTGCTGAAGGAGCGCACCACGTACGAGATCATGGACGCGACGACGGTCGGCCTGCGCAGCAACGCGATCGTGCTGGGCAAGCACTCGGGCCGGCACGCGCTGAGCAAAGCGCTGGAGGAGATGGGCTTCGAGCTGGAGGGCCAGGCGCTGAACACGGCGTTCAAGCGCTTCAAGGAGATCGCCGACCGCAAGAAGCAGGTGACGGCGATGGACCTGGAGGCGCTGGTCACCGACGAGCTGCGCGAGGAGGTGCCGGGCTATGCGCTCGAGTCCTTCGAGGTGGAGGCATCCTCGCTGCGCCCGCCGCACGCGCGCGTGTCGGTGACGCTTCCGGATGGCTCATCGGCGACGGGCTCGTTCACGGGCGACGGCCCGATCGACGCGGTGTTCCAGGCGATCAACGCGGCGACGGGCATCGCGCCGGCGCTCAGCGACTTCACGATCGGGGCCGTGACCGAGGGCCAGGACGCCCTCGGCGAGGTGTCGGTGGTGCTCGAGGTGGCCGGCTTCACGGGCGCCGGCCAGGGCGTGTCGACGGACATCATCGACGCGGCCGCGCGCGCGTACGTGCGCGCGCTGTCGGTCGCGGTCGCGCGCTCGCGGGCGGACGACGCGGTGGGCCTGCCCGAGACCGCCACTCCCTGATCCCGCCGCGACACGCGCCCACGGTGTCTGTGATAACGTACGCCCGTATGTCGACCCCCGATCCGCTCGATCCGGCCGTGATCGGCGCGCGCGTGAAGGCGCTGCGCGAGTCCGAGGACCTGTCCCTGCGCGAGCTGTCCGAGCGCAGCGGCGTGAGCGCGCCGATGCTCTCGCAGGTCGAGCGCGGGGAGACGAGCCCGACGCTGACGGTCGCGGCGCGCATCGCGGCGGGCCTCGATCTGCGCCTGTCGCAGCTGCTGCGCCTGGACGAGGGCGGCGCGGTCACGGTCGTGCGCGCGAGTCAGCGCCAGCGCGGGGGAAACAAGAGGCGCGGGCACAGCTTCGAGGTGCTCACGTCCTCACAGCCGGGGCAGCGCGCGGAGCTCTCGCGCCACATGCTCGCGCCGGGCGGCGCGACCGGCGCGGCCGACGACCCGCCGATGCACGAGCCCGGCAGCCGCGAGACGGCGCTGGTCGAGCGCGGCTCGGTGGTGCTCGTGTGCGACGGGCAGCGCCACGAGCTGGACGAGGGCGACTGCGTGACGTTCGACGCCGACCTGCCGCACCACTTCGAGAACCCGACCGGCGAGGACGCCGCCTTCCTGGCGGTCGTGTCCGCCGGCCTGAGAAGGAGCTAGCGATGCCGAAGACGCTGTTCGAGAAGATCTGGGAGGCCCACGAGGTGGCCGACGGCCTGCTGTACATCGACCTGCACCTCGTGCACGAGGTCACCAGTCCGCAGGCCTTCGACGGGCTGCGCCTGGCCGGCCGCGCGGTGCGCCGGCCGGACCGCACGCTGGCGACCGCCGACCACAACACGCCGACGGACGGCACGCCGGTGGCGGCGCGCATCAAGGACGAGCTCTCGCGCGTGCAGGTGGAAACGCTCGAGCGCAACTGCGAGGAGTTCGGCGTCCCCGTGTACTCGCTCGGCTCGGCGCGCCAGGGGATCGTGCACGTGATCGGCCCGGAGCTGGGCGTCACGCAGCCGGGCATGACGATCGTGTGCGGCGACTCGCACACCTCCACGCACGGCGCGTTCGGCGCGCTGGCGTTCGGCATCGGCACGAGCGAGGTCGAGCACGTGCTGGCGACGCAGTGCATGGTTCAGAGCAAACCGCGCTCGATGCGCATCGGCTACGAGGGCGAGCTCGGCTTCGGCGTGACCGCCAAGGACCTCATTCTTGGAACCCTCGGCCAGGTGGGCGTCGGCGGGCTGACCGGCCACGTGGTCGAGTACGCGGGCCCGGCGATCGAGGCGCTGTCGATGGAGGGGCGCATGACCGTGTGCAACATGACGATCGAGGGCGGTGGGCGCGCGGGCATGATCGCCCCCGACGAGACGACGTTCAGATGGTTCACCGACCTTGGGCGACCGGGTGCGCCCGCCGAGGGGGCGCCGCTGGAGCGCGCGATCGCGGAGTGGTCCGCGCTGCGCGGCGACGAGGGCGCGTCCTTCGACAGCGAGGTGGCGATCGACGCGTCGGCGATCTCCCCGCAGGTCACCTGGGGCACCAACCCGGGCATGGTGCGCGCGGTCACCGACAGCGTGCCCGCGCCCGAGGAGTTCGACAGCCCGGCCGACCGCGAGGCGACCGAGCGCGCGCTGCACTACATGGACCTCCAACCGGGAACCCCGATCGAGCAGATCGCGATCGACCGCGTGTTCATCGGCTCGTGCACGAACTCGCGCATCGGCGACCTGCGCGCGGCCGCCGAGGTGGTCGCCGGCAGGAAGGTGGCGTCGAGCGTCAGCGCGATGGTCGTGCCCGGCTCCCAGCAGGTCAAGGCGCAGGCGGAGGCCGAGGGCCTCGACCGGATCTTCCGCGACGCGGGCTTCGACTGGCGCGTCGCCGGCTGCTCGATGTGCCTGGGCATGAACCCCGACATCCTGGCGCCGGGCGAGCGCTGCGCGTCGACGTCCAACCGCAACTTCGAGGGCCGCCAGGGCCGCGGCGGGCGCACCCACCTGGTCTCCCCGCAGATGGCCGCGGCGGCGGCCATCGAGGGGCGTTTCGTCGACATTCGGGAGTGGCGTTGAGCGTCCCGTACAACCATCGTCATACGCCATAGGAGAAGCGACATATGAACCCCATCAAGGTCATAGCCGGCAAGGTCAGCCACCTCGACAGATCGGACGTGGACACCGACCAGATCATGCCCAAGCAGTTCCTGAAGCGGGTCGAGCGCTCGGGCTTCGGGCAGTTCCTGTTCTACGACTGGGCGAAGGAGCCCGGCTGGGATCTGCCGGCCAACCCGATCCTCGTCGCGGGCGAGAACTTCGGCTGCGGCTCCTCGCGCGAGCACGCGCCGTGGGGGCTGCAGGACTACGGTTTCCGGGCGATCGTGGCGCCGAGCTTCGCCGACATCTTCTACTCCAACTGCACCAAGATCGGGCTGCTGCCCGTCGTGCTGAGCGCCGAGGACTGCCACTCGCTGGCGCGTGCGGGCGAGGGCGAGATCGACCTCGAGGCCCAGGAGGTTCGCTTCGCCGGCGAGCAGGTCGCGTTCGCGATCGACCACGAGATCCGCCACCGCCTGCTCGGCGGGCTCGACGACATCGCGCTGACGCTGCGGCAGGGCGATGCGATCGCCGCCTATGAGCGCGACCGCGATGATCGACTCCCACCGATCCCGATGACCACCGCGCTGTGATGCGTGCGGAGACCGGCTGCATGGCTGGATATATCCTGGAGGGCGTGTATATACTCGCGGTATGAGCAAGCACCTGGTGGACATAGATGAGAAGGCTCTCCGAGCGGCTCGCACCGAGCTCGGCACCCGGACGATCAAGGACACGGTCAATCGGGCGCTGGGCCTGGCGGGCAAAGACCGCGAGCGAACGATCACCGAGGCCCTGGATCGCCTGGCACGCAAGGACTTTGCCCCACGCGAGAGCGCATGGCGCTGACCCACATCCTCGACACGAGCGTCCTCACGCGCCTGAAACGGCCAGCGATTCGCCACGCGATCGAGCCGAGAGCCCAGCTGGGGGAGTTGGCACGCGCCGGCATCAGCGACCTCGAGCTCGGCTACTCGGCTCGCAACGCCGCGGAGTGGGATCAGCTTGCCGAGGATCTGGAGTCGTTCGAGCTCGTCGAGACCACCGCCGAGCATGTCCGGCGGGCGCGCCAGGTGCAGCGTCTCCTTGCCGAGCGCCATCAGCGCGGCCGCAAGGTGCCCGATCTGCTCGTCGCGGCTGCCGCCGAGACGATCGGACTCGCGGTGATGCACTACGACACCGACTTCGATCGCATCGCAGCCGTGACCGGGCAGTCGTGCGAGTGGGTCGTTCCCGCCGGCACGGTCGACTGAGCTGCTCATGGCCCATCGCATAGTCACCCTCCCCGGCGACGGCATCGGCCCCGAGATCATGGCGCCGGCGCTCGAGCTGCTGCGCACGCTGGGCGACTTCGAGTTCGAGGAGCACCTGTTCGGCGGCGCGTCGATAGACGCGCACGGCGTGGCGCTGACCGACGAGGTCCTCGACGCGTGCCGGCGCGCGGACGCGGTGCTGCTGGCGGCGGTCGGCGGGCCGAGGTGGGACACGACCGATCCGCAGAAGCCGAGGCCCGAGCAGGGGCTGCTCGGCCTGCGCAAGGGGCTCGGGCTGTACGCGAACCTGCGCCCGGTCAAGCCGCTGCCCGCGCTGTACGACGCCTCGCCGCTGCGGCGCGAGCGCATCGAGGGGACGGACCTGCTGGTCGTGCGCGAGCTCACCGGCGGCATCTACTTCGGCGAGAAGACCCGCACCGCGACCTCCGCATCCGACGTCTGCTCGTACACCACGACGGAGATCGAGCGCATCGCGCGCACCGCGTTCGGCGCCGCGCGGGCGAAGGTCTCGAGCGTGGACAAGGCCAACGTGCTGGAGACCTCGCGGCTGTGGCGCGAGGTGGTGAGCGCGCTGCACGCGCGCGAGTTCCCCCACATCCAGCTCGAGCACGTGCTCGTCGACAACGCCGCCATGCAGCTCGTGTCATCGCCGCGGCACTTCGACGTGATCCTCACGGAGAACATGTTCGGAGACATCCTCTCCGACGAGGCCGCGATGCTCACCGGCTCGATCGGCATGCTCCCGAGCGCGTCGCTGGGCGGCGCCGGCCCCGGCCTGTTCGAGCCCGTGCACGGCTCCGCGCCCGACATCGCGGGGCAGGGCGTCGCCAACCCGCTGGCGATGTTCCTGTCGGCGGCGATGCTGCTCAGACATGGCCTCGGCTTGGAAAGCGAGGCCGCGGCTGTAGAATCGGGCGTTGAACGCGCACTCGCCGGGGGCCTGCGCACGCCCGACCTGGGCGGTGCGGCGGGCACGCGGGAGGCGACCAGGACAGTGCTCGAAAACGTCAAATAGGAGCGCGATGAACGTGGAGCCCACCGACCTCATCTGGATGAACGGAGAATTCGTCGCCTGGGAGGACGCCAAGGTCCACGTCCTGACGCACGGCCTGCACTACGGCACGGGCGTGTTCGAGGGTGTGCGCTGCTACGACACGGTGCTCGGACCGGCGGTGTTCCGCAACGCCGAGCACGTGGAGCGGCTGCGCCGCTCGGCCGAGCTGTTCTACATGGAGCTGCCGTTCTCAGACGAGCAGCTGCGCGAGGCGACGCGCGAGCTGGTGGCGCGCAACGGGCTGCGCTCGTGCTACATCCGCCCGCTCGCCTACCGCGGCTACGGCTCGATGGGCCTGAACCCGCTGGATGCCCCGGTCGACGTGACGATCGCGTGCTGGGAGTGGGGCACCTACCTGGGCGATGACGGCATGCGCAACGGCGTGCGCGCGATGACCTCCTCGTGGCGGCGCATCAGCCCCGACTCGCTGATCCCGCACGCGAAGGCGAGCGGCCAGTACCTCAACAACGTGCTCGCGAAGGTGGAGTCGGTGAAGGCCGGCTACGAAGAGGCGATCCTGCTCGACGACCACGGCCACGTCTGCGAGGGCACGGGCGAGAACATCTACATCGTGCGCGACGGCGAGATCGCGACGCCCGGGCAGCACAGCTCGATCCTCGACGGCATCACCCGCCGCTCGGTCATGCAGATCGCGCAGGACCTCGGCTACACGGTGGTCGAGCGCAACGTCGCGCGCGCGGAGATGTACCTCGCCGACGAGGTGTTCATGTCGGGCACCGCCGCCGAGCTGGTGCCCGTGCGCGAGGTCGACAACCACCAGGTGGGCACGGGCAAGCCGGGCGAGATCACGCGCGTGCTGCAGGCGGCCTTCGACGATGCCATCCACGGGCGCAGCGAGCGCTACCGCGAGTGGCTGGACGTGGTGCACCCGGTCGACCTGGAGACCCCCGCGGGCGAGGTCCCGGCACCGAGCGCACAGACGACCCCGGCGGGCTAGCCGATGGCCGACATACAGCTATACGACGCCACCCTGCGCGACGGCATGGGCGGCGGCGGATTGACGCTGACCGCCGAGGAGAAGCTGCGCGTGGTGCACGCGCTGGACCAGCTGGGCGTGCACATGATCGAGGCCGGGTTCCCCTCCTCGAACCCGAAGGAGCTCGAGCTGTTCGGGCTGCTCGCGGGCGAGACGCTGCACAGCGCAGAGATCGTCGCCTTCGGCATGACCCGCCGGCGCGACACCGCCGCCGAGAGCGACGAGGGCCTGCGCGTGCTGGCCGAGTCCTTCGCCCCGGTGTGCACGCTCGTCGGCAAGGCGTCGGTGCTGCACGTCGAGAAGGTCGTGCGCGTCTCGCGCGAGGAGAACCTCGCGATGATCGCCGACTCCGTCGCGTTCCTCATCGGCGCCGGCAAGCGCGTGCTGCTCGACGCCGAGCACTTCTTCGACGGCTTCGCGCTGGACCCCGCCTACGCGATCGACTGCCTGCGCGTCGCGGCCGACGCGGGCGCCGAGCGCCTGGTGCTGTGCGACACCAACGGGGGCTCGCTTCCTCCTCAGATGAGGACGGCGTTCGCGGTGGTGCGCGAAGCGCTCCCGGGTGCGCCGCTGGGCATCCACACGCACGACGACTCCGGCTGCGCGGTGGCGAACACGCTCACGGCGGTCGAATCCGGGGCCACGCAGGTCCAGGGCACGGTCAACGGCATCGGCGAGCGCACGGGCAACGCCAACCTGATCACGATCATCGCCGACCTGCAGCTGAAGATGGGCGTCGAGCTGCTCGCGCCCGAGCGCCTCGCGCGTCTGACCGAGACGGCGCACTTCGTCGACGAGCTGCTCAACCGCACGCCGGACCCCGCGCAGCCGTACGTGGGCAAGCACGCGTTCGCGCACAAGGCCGGGCTGCACGCCGCCGGCGTGCAGGCGGACTCGCACACGTTCGAGCACATCGACCCGGCGGTCGTGGGCAACAGCCGCGACGTGCTCATCTCCGAGCTCTCCGGCCGCGGCACGATCGTCGAGAAGGCGAGCCAGGCGGGGATCGTCGCGGACGAGGACTTCGCCCGGCGGGTGCTCGAGCGCGTCAAGGAGCTCGAGCACGAGGGCTTCCAGTTCGAGGCCGCGGACGGCTCGTTCGAGCTGTTGATGCGCAAGCAGGCGGGGACGTACGAGCCGCTGTTCCGGCTGGAGTCGTGGCGGGTGATCGTCGAGAAACAGGCCGATGGTCGTGCCACGACCGAGGCCACGATCAGGATTTGGATTCCCACCCACACCGGCGGCGAGCGCTACGTGCGCACGGCCGAGGGCAACGGGCCGGTGCACGCCCTCGACCGCGCGCTGCGCGACGCGATCGGCGAGATCCACCCGCACCTGCGCGACATCGAGCTGGTCAACTTCAAGGTGCGGATCCTCGATGAGACGAAGGGGACGGGGGCGGTGACGCGCGTGCTGATCGACGCCACCGACGGGCACGACGTGTGGGGCTCGATCGGGGTGGCGGAGAACCTGATCGCCGCTTCGTGGGATGCGCTGGTCGACTCGCTGGAGTTCGGCATGCAGGGCGGGCGCCGACTGTCCTCGGAGTCGACGCTCGGTTCGACCGGCAGGGTTTAGTGGCGGACTCCGCCGTCGGGCAGTCAGAGCTCGCCGCCGGGAGCGACCGGACGGACGAGGTGATCCCGCTCGCCCGCCCGGTGCTGGGCGACGCGGAGGAGCGGGCGGTGATCGAGGTGCTGCGCTCGGGGCAGCTGTCGCTCGGGCCGCGCGTGGAGGCGTTCGAGCGGCTGTTCGCCGCGCGCGTGGGGGCGCCGCACGCTTGCGCGGTGAGCAGCGGCACGGCGGGGCTGCACCTGGCGCTGCGGGCGGTCGGCGTGGGGGAGGGGGACGAGGTGGTGACGAGCCCGCTCTCGTTCGTCGCCTCGGCGAACGCGGCTCTGTACGAGCGCGCGCGGCCGGTGTTCGCGGACATCGACCCGGTGACGCTCAACCTCGACCCGGACGCGGCGGCGGCGGCGGTGACCGCGCGCACGCGCGCGCTGCTGCCGGTGCACATCTTCGGCTACCCGGCCGACATGCCCGCGTTCGAGCGCCTCGCCGAGGAACGCGGCCTGGCGATCGTCGAGGATGCGTGCGAGGCGCTCGGGGCGGTCAACGCCGACGGCACTCCCGTGGGCGGCCGCGGGCATCCGGCGGTGTTCGGCTTCTATGCCAACAAGCAGCTCACCACCGGCGAGGGCGGGATGGTGACGCTCGGCGATCCCGCGATGAAGGAGCGGATCGACTCCGAGCGCAACCAGGGCCGCGCGCCGGACATGGGCTGGCTCGATCACGACCGGCTGGGGTTCAACTACCGGCTGTCTGACATCGCGTGCGCGCTGGGCATCGCGCAGCTGGAACGGCTCGACGAGATGCTGGCGCAGCGCGGGCGCGTCGCCGGGCTCTACCGGGATGGGTTGACAGGCATCGACGGACTGGAGCTCCCGTGCCCTGACAAAGATGGAAACGCGCGCGGATGGTTCGTGTTCGTGGTGCAGCTGCCGCGGGGAGTGGACCGCGACGAGACCGTGCGTGTCCTCGCGGCCGCGGGAATCCAGAGCAAGCCGTACCTGCCGGCGATCCACCTGATGAGCTTCTACCGCGAGCGCTTCGGTCACCGGGAGGGCGAGTTCCCGGTGTGCGAGGACGTCGCCAGGCGCTCGCTGGCGCTGCCCTTCTTCCCAGGGCTGGGCGAGAGCCGCGCCGAGCGTGTCGTCGAGACGCTGCGCGCGGCGCTGGAGCGCGCCTGACCGCCGCCTCGCGTGTCGTCGCGACTTGACGCGTCGGTGCGCGTCTGTTTAGATACCGCAGCCTTTCACGAGCCAGAGGAGATGCCGTCGATGGCGCGGACTGATCGAGCGGAGAGCTCCGGGGGAGCAGCTGGTTTGAATGACGCCACTTGAGCGGGAGCTGCATATGCGAAACGGATCGGCGGCGACGCGGGCGCGGAGGGCGCAGGATCGCTCCTCGCGGGAGGACGTGCGCGAGGCTCAGCGGATGCGGATCCTCTCGGCGGCTGTCGACGTCGCGTGCGATCGCGGCGTGGAAGCTGCGACCGTCTCGGACATCGTCGCTCGCGCGAGGGTCTCGCGGCGGACGTTCTACGAGATCTTCGAGGATCGCGGCGGCTGCCTGCTGGCGGCGATCGAGCACGCCGTGGCGCTGGCGGGCGAGCGCGCGGCCGCCGCCTACCAGACGCACGACCGGTGGGTGGATCGGGTGCGAGCGGGCCTGCTCGCGTTGCTCGAGTTCCTCGACGAGGAGCCGGAGCTCGCACGGCTGTGCGTGGTCGAGTCGGCGGGAGCCGGCGCCTCTGTGCAGGCTCGCCGCCGAGCGGTGCTCGATCGGCTCGCGCTGGTGGTCGACGAGGGGCGTGCGGCCACGCGCCGGCAGCCGCCGTCGCTGACCGCGGAGGGCGTGGTCGGCGGGGCGCTCGGCGTGATCCACAGGCGGCTGCTCAAGCAGGACTCGGGCGCGCTCGTCGAGCTCTTGAATCCTCTGATGAGCATTGTCGTGCATCCCTATCTGGGGGGCGACGCGGCGCACAGAGAGCTCCAGCGGCCCGCCGCCGGCACCAACGGCACCCCGGCCAGGCGCAGCACGGCGCGCAACCCGCTGAAGGCCCTCGACACGCGTCTGACCTACCGCACGATGAGGGTGCTGGCGGCGGTCGGCGCCCAGCCGGGGCTCAGCAACAGCGAGGTGAGCGAGCGAGCAGGGGTCGCAGACCAGGGCCAGATCTCGAAGATGCTCGCGCGCCTTGCCGGCCTCGGGCTGATCGAGAACGCCGGCGAGCGTCAGCCCAAGAGCGCCGCGAACGAATGGCGGCTCACGTTCCAGGGCAGGCAGCTGGAGCGAGCCATGCAGCGCGAGCTGCGCGGCACCGGGCGCTGAGAACCTGAGGGCGCGCGCCCGTAGACTGGGCGCGGTGTCGCGCTTCCACGAGCCACAGCACCCCGACTTCCAGCGGCTGAACGCCTCGATCGACTTCGATCGGCGCCTGTGGCCGCAGGATGTCGCGCAGTCGCGCGCGCACGCGCGGATGCTGGCCGACCGCGGGATCATCGCCGGGGAGCATCGCGACGCGCTGCTGGCGGGCCTGGAGCAGGTCGAGCTGGAGCTGCGCGAGGGACGCTTCCCGTTCGAGGCCGACGACGAGGACATCCACATGGCGATCGAGCGGCGCCTGACGGAGATCGCGGGACCGGTCGGCGGCCGGCTGCACACGGCGCGCTCGCGCAACGACCAGGCGGTCACCGATCTCGTGATGTACACGCGCGAGCGCGCCGCCGCGGCCCGCGCGGCGATCGCGGGGCTGATGCGTGAGCTGCTCGTGCGCGCGGAGGAGCACGTCGACTGGGCGATGCCCGGCTACACGCACCTGCAGCGCGCCCAGCCGGTGTATCTGGGCCACCACCTGCTGGCCTACTTCTGGATGCTCGCCCGCGACCGCTCGCGCTTCGCCTTCGCCGAGCGCCAGTGCGGGACGCTGCCGCTGGGCGCGGGAGCGCTCGCGGGGGTCAACTTCGACACCGATCGCCGCCAGGTGGCGAGCGAGCTCGGGTTCGCCGATGTGGCCCCGAACTCGATCGACGCCGTCTCCGGGCGGGACTTCGTGCTCGACTACCTGAGTGCGGCGGCGACGTGCTCGACGCATCTCTCGCGGCTGGGGGCCGAGCTCGTGCTGTGGTCGAGCGCCGAGTTCGGCTTCTGCGAGCTGCCCGACGCGTGGAGCTCGGGCTCCTCGATCATGCCGCAGAAGAAGAACCCCGACGCGGCCGAGCTGCTGCGCGCGAAGGCGCCGCGCGTGGTCGGCCACCTGGCGGCGTTCCACGGCGTCATGCACGCCCTGCCGCTGACGTACAACAAGGACCTGCAGGAGGACAAGGAGCATCTGTTCGACGCCGTGGACACGCTCGAGCTGACGCTCGCCGCGGCCACTGGGATGATCGCGGGCGTCAGCTTCGACCGCGAGCGGATGCGCGAGGCAGCCAGCGATGAGCTGATCGCGGCGACCGACGTAGCCGACCTGCTGGTGCGGCTGGGAATGCCGTTTCGCGAAGCCCACGGCGTCGTCGCCGGGCTCGTGCGCACGGCGCTCGACTCCGGCAGGTCGCTGTCGCAGCTGACGGAGCGGGAGCTTGCGGCGCACAGCGAGACGCTGGGCGCCCATCACGCGGAGTTCCAGGGCGTGCTCGCCCAGAGCTCGTGGCTCGAGTCGAAGGTCTCCGAGGGCGGCACCGCGCTGGCCCGCGTGCGCGAGCAGCTCGGCCTGGCGCGGACGGCGCTCGATGCAGGCCCTGCCGCCTGAGTTCTACGATCGCCCCGTCCTGGACGTCGCCCGGGATCTGATCGGCTGCACCGTCGAGTGCCGCGGGGTGGCCGGAGTGATCGTCGAGACCGAGGCCTACCACGAGAGCGAGCCCGCGTGCCACGCGTTCGTCGGGCTGACGCCGCGTACGCGCACGCTGTTCGGGCCGCCCGGCCGCGCGTACGTGTACCGCTCCTACGGCGTGCACGCGCTGCTGAACGCCGTCTGCGAGCCGGAGGGCGTCGGCGCGGCGGTGCTGATCCGCGCGCTGCACCCCACCGCGGGGCTCGAGCGGATGCGCGCCCGGCGCGAATGCGCGACCAGCGCGTCTCGTGCCGGCGCGCAGGGGCGGGGAGCGCGGGGCGTGGGCGATCGACGCTCGCCCGGCGAGCGCGACCTGTGCTCGGGGCCGGGCAAGCTCACGCAGGCGCTGGGCATCTCCCTGGAGGAGAACGGCGGCGATCTCTCGCACGGCCTCGTTCGCATCGGCCCGCGCACAGCGCAATGGCTCGAACCGGTGGTGGTCGAGGACACGCGGGTGGGAATCACCAAGGCGGTGGAGCTGCGCTGGCGCTTCTGCGTGGCGGGCAGCCGTCACGTCTCGCGGCCGCGCCCGCCAGGCGGCTGACCTCAGCCGCCGGCGCTCACGCCGCCCGTCGGCGACGCAGACGGCGGCGTCGCGGGCGCGGGGGCGCTCGGAGCTTCGTGAACGGGCGCCGCCGGAGCGGGGGTGGCGGCGTGTTCGGGACTCGCGGCGCCGGTGCCGCCGCCCGCGTGGTTGGCGGCGCCGTTGGGCGTGGACGGCGCCCCGTTGGCCTTGCCCGTGCCCGGCGCCGTCGCGGCCGGGCCCGAGGGCGTGCCGGCGGTGCCCGTCGCGGCCGGCGAGCTCGCTTCGGAGGTGCTCCCGCCGCCGGCATGGGACTTGCCCGCGGCGCTGTGTTCCGCGCGTTCTTTTTCGATCTGAAGCGCAGCGACCATGAAGTCGTGCCAGATCAGCGCGGGGAAGGTGCCGCCGAGCACGGGGGTGCCGTTGAAGTCGGTTGTCATCGGGATCAGCTTGTTCGGGTAGCCCACCCACACGGCGACCGTGAACTTGGAGTCCCAGCCGACGAACCATGCGTCGCCGTAGTTGGAGGTGGTGCCCGTCTTGCCCGCGGCGAACTGCCCGATCGCGGCGGCTCTGCCGGTGCCGTACTGGATCACCGTTTCGAGCATGGAGGTCTCGGTTTCCGCGACCCACGGCGGCAGCACCCGTTTGGCGATGACCCTGTTCTTGTCCACGCGCGATCCATCGGGCAACGGCTGGCTGCCCGCTTCGACCTGCTGGATGCCGACGGGGGCGCCGCCTTCGACGAGCGAGCCGGTGACGCGCTCGCCGCCGTGGGCGATCGTCTCGTAGGAGTGCGCCATGTCCAGCGGTGTCACGCCGACGGTCAGACCGCCGATCGTCATCGCGGGGTTGGTCGACAGCGGTGTGGTGATGCCCATCCTGTGGGCGAGCTTGGCGATGCGTTCGGTGCCCACCTTGAGGCCGACTTCGGCGAAGATCGAGTTGTCGGAGAAGGCGGTCGCTCCGGTGAGGGTGTTGGAGCCGGTGTAGTTGCCTTCGTCGTTGTGCACGACGAACTTTTCGTGGCCGCCGGTGTTGGGGACGATGAACACCTTTTCCTTGGAGGTCCACACCGAGTCGGGAGAGATGCCGTCCTCGAGCGCGGCGGCGAGGTCGAACGCCTTGAAGGACGAGCCGGGCTGGCGCTCGCCCTCGGTGGCGAGGTTGAACGGGCTTTCGTCGTAGTTGCGCCCGCCGACCATCGCGCGCACGTCTCCGGTCGAGTTTTCGATCGCGACGAGCGCCGCGGAGGGACCGCCGGTGTAGGCGAGGTAGTTGTTGACGGCCTGTTCGGCCGCGCGCTGGAGTTCGAGGTCGAGCGTGGTGGTGATCTTCAGGCCTCCGTCGAAGGCGCGCGGAGCGCCGTAGCGTTCGATCACCTGCTGCTGCACCCAGCTGGTGAAGTAGCCGGCGTCGACCCCTTCGACGGTCTGCTCCTGCGGAGCCTGGATGGCCGCGGGCGAAGGGAGCGCCTGCCTGAGGCTTTCCTCGTACAGGGGCTTGGCCAGGTAGCCCTGCTCGAACATCTGCTGCAGGACGACGTCGCGCCGGTCTTTGGCGGCCATCGGATGGGTGGCGGGGTCGTATGCGGTGGGCGACTGGATGATGCCCGCGAGCAGCGCCGCCTCCCACGGCTTGAGCTGCTTCACGCACAGTTCCCCGACGGGCGTGCCGCAGCCGAGGTGGTTGACTTCGTGGCCGAAGTAGGTCTGGGCGGCCGCCTCGATGCCGTACGCGCCGTTGCCGAAGTAGATCGTGTTGAGGTAGGCGGTGATGATCTTTTCCTTGGACCACTTGTGCGAGAGCTGATACGCGAGCGCGGCCTCGCGCAGCTTCTCGAAGATCGTGCGGTGGGACTGGGCCTGCAGCGCGTTCTTGATGAACTGCTGCTCGATCGTCGAGGCGCCCTGCACGGCGCCTTTGTGGACGATGTCGTCGACGAACGCGCGCGCGATGCCGCGGAGGTCGATGCCGCTGTTGGTCTCGAAGCGCTTGTCCTCGATCGAGATCACCGCCTCCTTGACGATCCGCGGGATCTGTTCGGCGGTGACGATCACCCGGTTCTGCTGGCTGAGCACGCCGATCGGGTGGCCGAGGTCGTCATACAGGTAGGAGCTCTTCTCGTCCTTGTACTGGGAGAACTTGGTCAGCGACGGCAGGTCGGAGGCGACGGACACGAACATGCCGAACACGAACGACACGAGGCCCAGCAGCAGCACCGCGAACAGGATCGCCGCGAAGCGCAGTCGCTTCAAGCGGGTCTTCCCGACCGACCTTCGCTCGGTCGGCCTCGGATCGGCCGACGGCGCAGCGCTTGGCGTTGCGAGAGCGACGGGCGTTATGTCGGGGCGATCGTCATCGCTCATCGGCGGCTTGCGGAGGGCGGCCCTCCGGGTAGGAGAGGGCCCCGATCCAGACGGCACGGGCCGCGACGCGCGCGGCACGGTGGGACCCTCCAGACGGCGAGAGTCTAGCATTGGCCTCCATGCCGAACGCCAGGGATGGGGTCGCCCGCCCGCCCGCCCGCCCGCCCGCCCACCCACCCGCCGACGACGCTGCTCGGCTCGCCGCCAAGCTGGCCGGCAACGCCGTCGACGACCTGCCCGCGGGCGCGCTTGCGGCGAAGCTCCGCGCGGCGCGCACGGAGGGACGGCAGCTGCGCGTGAAGCTCGGCATCGACCCGACCGCGCCCGACATCCACCTCGGGCACGCGGTCGTGCTGGGCAAGCTGCGCGAGTTCCAGGACGCCGGCCACCGCGTGGTGCTGATCGTGGGCGACTACACGGCGCGGGTGGGGGATCCGTCGGGGCGCTCGACCCTGCGCCCGATGCTCTCCGCCGAGGAGATCGACGCCAACGCGGCCACCTTCCGCGAGCAGGCGTTGAAGATCCTCGACCCGGACCCGGAGCGCCTGGAGGTGCGGCGCAACGGCGAGTGGCTGGACATGCCGATGATCGAGCTGCTGCGGCTCGTCGGCACGACGACCGCCGCGCAGCTGCTGGAGCGCGAAGACTTCGCCAAGCGCTGGTCGGCGCGCGAGCCGATCTCGATGCTCGAGCTGCTGTACCCGCTGCTGCAGGGCTATGACTCGGTGGCGATTCGCGCGGATGTCGAGCTGGGAGGGACCGACCAGAAGTTCAACCTGCTGCTGGGGCGCGACATCCAGCGCGCCTACGGCCAGCCCGAGCAGGCGATCCTGACGATGCCGATCCTGGTCGGCGTCGACGGGCGCCAGAAGATGTCGAAGTCGCTGGGCAACCAGATCGGCGTGACCGACCCGCCGCAGGAGATGTACGGCAAGACGATGGCGATCCCCGACGAGGCCGTGCCGGAGTACCGCCGCCTGCTGATCGAGCCCCGCGCGGCGGGCCGCGATCCGGCGAGTGTCAGAGGAGCCCACCCACCCCACCCACCGCGCCCGGGCGAGCTCTCGCCGCGCGACGCCAAGCGCGCGCTGGCGCGCGAGCTGGTCGCGTGGCTGCACTCCGAGGAGGCGGCGCAGGCGGCCGAGCGGCACTTCGATCTGGTGTTCGTGGAGCGGGGGGTGCCGGAGGACGTCCAGGAGGCGCTGTTCGAGTGCGTCGACGGCGTCGTGCACCTGCCCGGCCTGATCGCGCACGAGCTCGGGATGTCGCGTTCGGAGGCCCGCCGCGTGATCGACCAGGGGGGCGTGACGCTCGGCGACGCCCAGCTGGCCGCCGGCGAGCACGACGTGCCGTGCGAGCGAGCCGACGGGCAGGTCCTGAAGGTCGGCAAGCGCCGCTTCCGCCGTCTGCGCACCCGCTAGACCACGCGGCGGGCATCGCGCTATACTTGCTGGTCGGCCCGCAGGTGCCCTTGGGCGCCGGGTCGGATCGGTCTCCTCCAGAAGGAACCCCTTTCGGTGAGGCTCGGCGGTCTTTGAAAACTCAACAGCATGCGCATCTGCGATCTATTTCGTGATCGTGGTGTGCGTCCAGGTTCGACCCGCCGACGGGAGCGTCCATGACGCCCCCGGGTGGCGGTCAAGAGTCAAGTAGGGAAGTACCCCGTCATAGGTTCGGGACCACGGTGTATGGGTCTCGTGCTGCCGTAGCCAGTCGTGCGCTTGCGTGCGGCCGGCGAAAGCAAACCGATGACAGCTTTTCGTGAAGTTCTTCACGGAGAGTTTGATCCTGGCTCAGGACGAACGCTGGCGGCGTGCTTAACACATGCAAGTGGAGCGACGAACCAGGGCTTGCCCTGGGGCAGAGCCGCGAACGGGTGAGTAACACGTGGGTCACCTGCCTCGATGACCGGGACAACCCGAGGAAACTCGGGCTAATACCGGATGTGCCCGCAAGGGGAAAGGAAGCTTCGGCCTCCGCATCGAGATGGGCCCGCGGCCCATTAGCTTGTTGGTGAGGTAACGGCTCACCAAGGCTTCGATGGGTAGCTGGTCTGAGAGGACGATCAGCCACACTGGGACTGAGACACGGCCCAGACTCCTACGGGAGGCAGCAGTGGGGAATCTTGCGCAATGCGCGAAAGCGTGACGCAGCAACGCCGCGTGGGGGAAGAAGGCTTTCGGGTTGTAAACCCCTTTCAGTTGGGACGAAGCTTCTCCGGTGAATAGCCGGACGGAGTGACGGTACCTTCACAAGAAGCACCGGCTAACTACGTGCCAGCAGCCGCGGTAATACGTAGGGTGCAAGCGTTGTCCGGAATTATTGGGCGTAAAGAGCGTGTAGGCGGCCCGATTAGTCCGCTGTGAAAGTCCAGGGCTCAACCCTGGAATGCCGGTGGATACTATCGGGCTAGAGTCCGGAAGGGGCGAGTGGAATTCCTGGTGTAGCGGTGAAATGCGCAGATATCAGGAGGAACACCAATGGCGAAGGCAGCTCGCTGGGACGTGACTGACGCTGAGACGCGAAAGCGTGGGGAGCAAACAGGATTAGATACCCTGGTAGTCCACGCTGTAAACGATGACAACTAGATGTGGGGGGTGTCGACTCCCCCCGTGTCGAAGCTAACGCATTAAGTTGTCCGCCTGGGGAGTACGGCCGCAAGGCTAAAACTCAAAGGAATTGACGGGGGCCCGCACAAGCAGCGGAGCATGTGGTTTAATTCGACGCGACGCGAAGAACCTTACCTGGGCTTGACATGTGAGTGACCGGCGTGGAAACACGTCTTCCCTTCGGGGCACTTTCACAGGTGGTGCATGGCTGTCGTCAGCTCGTGTCGTGAGATGTTGGGTTAAGTCCCGCAACGAGCGCAACCCCCGTCGCATGTTGCCAGCATTCAGTTGGGGACTCATGCGAGACTGCCGGTGACAAACCGGAGGAAGGTGGGGATGACGTCAAGTCCTCATGCCCCTTATGT
>JBKQHH010000029.1:0-5240 GCA_052148875.1 Solirubrobacteraceae bacterium | reverse complement strand
ACCACTGGGGGGTCAGTTGAGTAGATCAACCATGAAGGCGGCCCGAGCGACGCGGGGAGACGCACGCTCGCGTCTGTCTGCTCGCTGGACCAGCCGGCAACGAAGAAGGCGACAATCTCGTCGGTGGCGCTCGTTGAAACCCAACAACTGCGGATGCTCGAGCGATTGCGGCGCGCGGGTGAGAACGATGGCTTGCACTGGCCCCGGCGCGATGGCTTGAAGTGGCCCCACCCGGCGTCGGTTGTTGTTGGTGTTGATGTTGACGGATCGCCCGGCGGAAAGCCAGACCGTGGGTGTCGTGCGCAGCCCCGAGCGCGTAGCGCGAGGGGGTGTGCGCGATACCCACGGTTTAACCGGTTCGGGGCCGGGGGGGTCATGCGTGTGTGCGTCCTTGGCGTTCGAGGCCGTGACGGAATCGCCAGCTCTCGTTGCCGGTGTCGATGATGTGGGCGCGGTGCGTCAGGCGGTCGACGACGGCTTTCGCGAGCCGCGGGTCAGGGAATACCTTCGTCCATTCGCTGAACGCCAGGTTCGTGGTGATGATCAGAGATCCGCGTTCATGTCGCTCGGACAGGGCTTGGAAGACGAGCTCGGCGGCGCCGTCGGGCAACGCCAGGTAGCCGAGCTCGTCGCAGACGAGCAGCTCGATCCGGGCGTAGCGCGCGACGACGCGAGCGAGCGCGCGGCCGTCTTGCGCTTCCTGGAGCTCGTTCGCGAGGCCGGCGAGCGTGGTGAACCGGACACGGCGTCCCTGGTGACACGCGCAGACCCCGAGCGCCGTCGCCAACATCGTCTTGCCGGTGCCGGAGTCGCCGACGAGGATCACGCTCTCGCGGTCATCGATCCAGGATCCCTCCGCGAGCGCGGCGATCGTGGCTTGCGGGACGTTCGGGTTGTCAGCGAACCGAAAATCCTCGAGGCGTTTGATCTGCGGAAACCGCGCGTCGTTGAGCCGGCGTTTCTCGCGGCGCTCAGCTCGCTCGGACATCTCGGCCTCCAGCAGCGCGCCGAGGTACGCGACCGGGGTCTGCTGCTCGCGCAGCGCTTCGGCGGCGAGGGTTTTGAAGCGGCGTCGGACGGTCGGGAGTTTGAGCTCGATCGCGTGCGCCTCGATCAACGCTTCCAGCGCCGCGGTCTGCGCGTTACGTGCCGGGGTGCTCATCGCTGCGGGCCTCTCTTTCGGGTCCCGTGTTCGGCGCAGTCAGCGACCGCCAGCAGCTCGAACGCGAGCTCGCGCGCCTCGGGGATGGTGAGCTTGCAGACGGCGGTATCGAGCTCGCACCGGTCGTCGATCATCGACACGATCACGAAGCAGCCGGTCACGTGCTCGCCGGTCCAGTCAGTCCGGGTCTCGATGCACGCGTTCAGCTCGGAATAGTGATGCCAGGCGGTCATGATCGGGCCTCCAGGCCACGCAGTTGGTCGTATGCGGTCAGGTCCGGGATCGGGCGGGTGATCGCTTCCAAACGCGGCTCGAGGCCGCTCAGCGGCACACTCACGGCCCGCTCGGTGTTCTGTGCGCGGCGGGCGAGGAGCGCGACCGCGCGTCCGTCGATCGCGCCGGCGGTCAGCGCGCCGCGGACGGCGAGCTCCACACTGGCGGGCCCGTGCTCACGGACGAGGAGCACGACATCGACCATCTGCCGGGCCGCGTCCGAGCGTCCGTAGCGCTCGGTGAGCCCGACCCAGAGCTCGTCGAAGCAGCCGGGCCACGTGCCGCGGTCGCGCTCCTGGGCAAGCGCGACCGAGTGCTCCATCCCTCCGGGCTTGCGCTGGAGCAGCTCGAGGTAGTGGTCAAGCTGCGCGCTGGTCTGCGCCTTGCCGTGCGACCGCTCATGCCGGGCGACCTCACGCCCGCCATGGTTGATCGTGATCTCCCTCGCGCCGACGCGGGCTGAGACCTTCAACCCCGCCAGGCAGACCGGCACCGAGTACCGATTCTGACGGATCGTGACCAGCGACTTCGCGTCCACCCTGGGCGCAGCGGATTCGCACGCGTCATACGGCTCGGCCGGCAGTGAGAGCAGCAACGGCCGCTCGAGCGCCCACGCCTCACCGACCGTCACCGCCCGCCCATCGATCCGGCGAGCGAGATCCGCCTCGCAGCCGGCCAGCAGCATCACGTTCAGCTCGGCGAGGTCCGCGACACGCGGAACCGGAACGAGATGATTCCGACGGTGGCGGCCAACCTCGTTTTCCACACCACCCTTCTCATGGGCCCCCTCGATGCCCGGGGTCGTGAACTGCGAGGCGAACAGATAGTGCGAACGCATCGCGACGAACCGGTCAGACTCGACCCGCCGCCGACCCTTCAACACCTTCTTCACCGCCGACTTCAGATTGTCGAAGCGGATTGTCGGGAACAATCGCGGTAGGGACCGCCGTTGCCGGCGGCCCCCCGCACAGATCCCAGCGTGCGCGTCAACGCACTGGGCTCCTCCCTCGGGTTTTGGCGTCGAATCGCCGGTCGGGCCAGGGGTGAAGGATGCGGGGTTCCGGTAGCCATCGTGCGGCGAGACAGCCGATCCGCTCCCAGGTGATTTCGCCTTTCTGGCTACGGCGCGCGAGCGCCGCTCGCCAGTGCCAGACGACCTGTCGTCGGAAGCTGCGCATGGCCTCGCTGTTGTCGGGCACTCCGTAGTAGTTGTAGTGCCCTTGCAGAACCCTGGCGAGCCAGAGTCCCTGTTCGGGGATCGGGTGATGTATTCGCTTGCGCATCTCGGTCTTGACCGATTTGAGCTTCGCCTGCATCTTCTTCTTGCTTGTGACCCGCCGCACCTTGAACCGCCCGCGCCTGTCCTTTGCGCAGATATGCGTGAAACCAAGAAACACGAACGTCTCAGGCTTCCGGAGTCCACGGCGCTGCCGGTCACGGACGGCGAACCGCCCGAACTCGATCAACCGCGTCTTCTCCGGGTGCAACTCCAACCCAAACTCCGCGAACCTTTCACGGAGATCAGCCAGGAACCGCTCGGCGTCCTCACGATACTCAAAGCCCGCCACATAGTCGTCAGCGAACCGCACAAGAACAACATCCCCTCGCGCGTCACGCCGCCGCCACTGGTCGGCCCACAGATCAAACACGTAATGCAGATAGACGTTCGAAAGCAGCGGAGAAACCGATGCCCCTTGCGCCGTCCCAGCCTCCGTCCTTGACCATTCCCCGTCCTCGATGACTCCCGCAGCCAACCACTTCTGGATCAGCCGCAGGACCCTCTTGTCCGCGATCCGATGCTCGAGAAACTTCAAAAGCCAAGACTGGTCAAGGCTCCCAAAGAAGTCGCGGATATCCGCGTCGAGCACGAAGTTCACCTTCTTGCGCGTGATCCCGACCGCCAGCGCATCCAACGCATCATGCTGCGAGCGCCCCGGCCGAAACCCATACGAGAACCCACGAAAGTCCTCCTCATACACGGCGCTCAGCACCTCGACCACCGCCCGCTGCAGGACTTTGTCCTCCAACGCGGCTACCCCAAGCGGCCGCAGCCGCCCATCGGTCTTCGGTATGAACACCCTGCGAGTCGGCATCGCACGGTACGCCCCTCTCTGGACCCGAGCATGCAAATCTGAAAGGTTCGCCTCCAGATCTGTCCCGTAATCCCGCCACGTGACCCCATCGACCCCTGGGGCAGCGTTCGGGCTGATCGCCCGATACGCCTCCCGCAAACGATCGATGCTGACGTGATGAAGGAGCGCAGTGAACTGCACATCCCTGTCCCTCCGCGCCACCTGGCGCACACGATCCAGATCACTGGACACGCCCAACCCAGCACTGCGTCCGGGGCGTGTTTCACTGGCCGCGTTCCCCTTGGGCAGGCCCCTTTCCTCCACCATCTCCGCACCCGCCACAGCGGGCTTGTTCGACGGTTTCACAGGTACTACGGGCCTGTCTGACTTCTCGCGATCGTGCATCAAGGGATTACCGCCTCAGCGTTCCCCTCACGGCCCGCCCAGCGCTGATCTGCCACCCCGCGAACCTTCCAGGACGGGGCATCACCACCACCAGCGGGCGACCACGAGATCTCTCGGTTCTCGTGCATGGAGCCTGTCGTACGTGCCTGGGATCTCTGACCGCGCAGGGCCCACCAGCGACTCGCAAATAACGCCACCAGCAGTCTCGCCTTCCGCCGCGGGGACGACGTCGGCACCCTGAAATCAATGGTGTTTCGCGGCTCAATAGCCCCGCCCGCACGCCCCCTGTCAACGCTTCGCTGCGCCCTCACGGGATCGCCAACGCATGACTCAGGGCCAACGCGACTAGCTACATCTTCGTTGTAGAGCTCTCTCATCTCCTACTCCATGCCGGTTTATCCCGACGCTTTCCCCCGCCGAACCACTCAAACGCCTGCACGTGCAACTCCAAAAACGCCTGCTGAGTCTCCACCAGCGACGCCTGACAGAACGCCGCCCCCGAGAACGACGCGCGCATCACGAACAGATGCACCGTCACCGCGACCCCGGCGAGCACCACCTCAGCCTCGCCCCAGTCGACCTCGCCCTCCATCCCAGGCGCATGGACCTGCGGCACGAACACCTCGGAGACCGCCAACCCCATGGCCCGCCTGCGAGCCCGGACGTACTGACGGACCGTCGTCTCAGCGACATCCGCACCGTGCTCGTCAACGAGCCGCTGATGGATCCGCTTGGCGGTATGCCGCTGCTTACGCGGCGCGGTCCGATCCGCCTCCAACCACCCATCGATCACCGCCCGGGACGGACCAAGCTTCGGTGCCGGACGACCCACCGCCGTCCGCTTCACCGGCGGCACCGCGGACTCCAGCGCCTGCCTGACCGCCCGCCGATGAACGCCATGCCGGACCGCCAACCCCCGGATCGAGAGCCCCTCCCGATCCCGATCCCTTCTGATCTGCTCGAACTGTTCCACTCTGGATTCCACTCCTCCGCGCCCTTCCGCTCAACGCTCGATATGAGCGCCAAGCGTCAGGTCACGATCGGACGCTCAGGTGGGGCCAGTTCAAGACGTCGCAGTGGGGCCAGTTCAGAGCATCGTTCCCAGACACGCGCCAAAGGCATGGCGCCCGGCTGATGGGGCTGGCCGAACCTGAGAAGGCCGGCTCCGCAATGCCGCGGATGTGCTTGCGCCATCGCCGTTTTATGCCCATATTGGCTTGACTTCGCAGTGCCGCGCCGATAGATACGCGACACTTTGCGGCAGGCGGTGAGCTTCGCCTCGTCGGAACGGCCCCGCTGGGTCTCCTCTAAGGTCTTGGAAGTCCTTG
>JBKQHH010000028.1:0-7701 GCA_052148875.1 Solirubrobacteraceae bacterium | reverse complement strand
TCGAACGTCACACCACTACCACTGCCCCAACAAACCACGACCACCAGGAAACCACCGAGCCCGTTACCGTCTAACCACCAACCCCGAAGATCGCCGCCGAAGTTCCACGACGATCCGGACATCCTCCGCCTGCGCTGCTCGACTCGCGGCTGCCGAAACCGTACACGGCGCGGCTGAAGCGAGCAGGATGCGAGCACGCGCCATCGAGGTCCTTCGGGTCGCCTGCCCGGATCTCGTCGAGAACTCGCCCAGCTGCGGGGTGCCGCACATTCTAAACGTCTCGCTGCCGGGCGTTGCGACCGAGAGCCTCGTGAGTAGTCTCAGGCAAGTCACGATCGCCACTGGCTCAGCCTGCAACTCGGCTGCACTTGAGCCGTCCTACGTACTGCGGGCGATTGGGCTGAACGACGACCTGGCGAATAGCGCGATACGGCTCTGCCTTGATCCCCGAATGGATCAGCTGCTCCTCGAGTCTGGCCTCCGCGAGCTTGCAGAGCGGTCGGAAGTCTTGCGTAGAGTCTCCACGCAACAGCTAACGGCGCCCGAGCGCCCAAGAACGGAGGCCACCTATGCCCGCTGAACGTCAACCGAGACTCCAACTTCGCCCACTGACTGTCGATGCATACCGCGCGCTGCAGGGACTTGCCACGACCGTGTCCGACGGTGCGCAGGACGTGGGGATCGACCCTGCGCTACGCGACCTCATCAACATTCGCGCCTCGCAGATCAACGGATGCGCGTTCTGCATCGACTTGCACGTACGTGAAGCGAGGGAACGCGGTGACGACGAGCAGAGAATCTATTCGCTCGCGGTGTGGCGCGATGTCACGTTCTTTACTGCGCGCGAGCGCGCCGTACTCAGCCTCACCGAGTCGATCACCCTGATCCACGACGGGCGTCTCCCGGACGCTGTCTACGAGGCTGCACGCGCGGAGCTCTCCGACGCCGAAATCGCCCACGTAGTCTGGGTCATTGCGATCATTAACGTCTACAACCGCCTGGCAATCTCGACACGAATGTCACCCTCGCGTCGAGTCGAGGACTCTCAGCCACCTGCTCTAAAGGGGGTGAGATGACTTCCGCTGCCACGAAGTCCGCCGTCACCTCACACGAGGACACCCTACAAAGGCTCCACGAGACGCTGCAATGGCATTTCGGACCCGAAACAGGCTCTCCGTTCTGGCTCGCGAAGCGCCTGGAGTTCGACTTTGATCCGCTGCGCGACATCACGACGCTCGCGGACCTCCGCCTCTTTCCAGACATCAGTAGCCAGCTGCGACAGCTACCCGCCGACGAGCTGATCCCAAAGGGAAGCGCGAACGAGGTCTATCACGTATTCGACTCAGGCGGGACCTCTGGAGCGCCGAAGCGCGTGGTGGAGAGCAGCTCACGAACTCTATGCGTCGATTGGTGTAACGATGTCCTCGACCAGCACGGGTTCCCAGAACGTGGACACTGGCTGCACGTGGGGCCGTCAGGGCCCCACGTCTTGGGCGTTCGATTCGGCGTCTAGCTGAACTGCGTCGCTCTCTCTGCTTCACCGTCGACATGGACCCACGCTGGGTCAGGAAGCTCCTCGCGGAAGGCCGCACAGATCTAGCACAGGAATACACCGCACATCTACTTGATCAGCTTGAGCTGATCGTCGCCACTCAGGAGATTCGCGTCTTGTTCATCACACCGCCAGTGCTCGAAGCGGTATGCGCACGACCCGCGCTCTACGATCGCCTGCGCCACACTCTTCGCGGGATTCTCTGGGCGGGCACCACAGCCAGCGACGAGACGCTAAGAACCATCGAAGACGACCTCTTTCCAGACGCGAGCGTGGCTGGCTGGTACGGCAACACGCTTATGGGCATCGCCCCCCAGCGGCCGCAGCGGGACGACGACGAGTTCAGGTGCATATTTCAGACCTTCCATCCAGCATCGATCGTCGAGGTCGTCGACTCTGACAGTCGCAGTCCCGTAGCCTATGGCGAGCGAGGCCGCGTTCTGATGCATCTCCTCACGCGGGACATGTTCCTTCCGAACGTGCTCGAGCGCGATACTGCCATTCGCGTTCAAGCACACGCAGGCGCACCGTATGAGCTGCTCGAGCGCCAGATCCAGGCAGCGCAGATGGTCGGCGGCGTTGCCCGCGGCGGCGTTGCCGGGCCGCAGGATCCCCGCCAGCACCTCCCGACTGCACGTGACCAGCAGCGGGTTGAACCCGAAGCCGCCCTTGTGGTGGCCGGCCGCCAACTCCTTCTCCGAGTGCACGCTGATCGGCGTCGCGTCGAAGTCCAGGATCACCCGGTCAGGGGCCGCGCCGGCGGCCCACGCACGCTCCCGCGCCCGGGCACGCGCCTGACGGACGCCGTCAAGCTCGTCCTCTCCGATCGACAGCAGCACCCGCCTGGCGGTCGAAACCGAGGCGACCTGCCCGAACAGCGACGGCTGGCCCGCCAGCGCGGCCACGTCCGAGACACACCTTCCACCGTCAGCGAGCATCACCGCCAGATCGCAGAACGCCCGCCCCGGATCATGCGCAGAGCGCCGCTCCCGCGTGCCCGCGAGCGCGGCGCACACGCCATCGACCAAGCCCAGTCGGGCGGCCACCAACGGCAACAGCGCCGTGCCCGCACGCGAGCACAAACCCGTGCCGTCCGCCGCCACATCTACCGTCCGAACCGTTGAACGTCCCATCACCTTCAAGGTGACCTCCTGAGCGGGTGGATTGCAGGCCTCACAACCGCAATCCTCCCCGCCCAGGCGGACAATTCACACCTCCCCAACCGCGCCTGCCCCCGGCGCTACTGACGAATCGAGGCTCATATGGAGGGGCGTCTGTCAAGGGGCAGCGTTGATCGGCCGGGCGTGCGGCGGGGTGTTGGCATGAGGGTGCGCGGGGGCGGTTCCCGGGGCGCCACGAGCTGAAGTGCCGGCGTGTTCGACCGTGTCTGGTCAGGCTCATATGCGAGGGCTGGTTACCTCAAGACCGTTGTTCGTCGCCGGGCTCGCAATCTAGGAGCGGGCGCCACCCGTTGGGTGAAACCGCGGGTTGCCCATAGCCCTTGTTCGCGGGTCCGTTGAACGGCGACGTGTCGGCTCTTTCTGGTTGCTCGTGGCGCCCCGGCAGCCGCCGAGCGCCTTCGTGATGTCGGAGCTGGTGTCAGTCCAGGGTCGCGGCCTCCCAGCAGAACGCGGCGAGCTCGCGCGCGCAGGCGATCGCGACCGTCCCGGTGCGCTTGCCGCGCGTGCCCGCGAGATGCGTCCAGCGCTCGTGAAGGCGGCGCTGGCAGCGCCACGCGATCTGCACGACACGGGGGTCTTGGCCTGCCTGGCGAGCGGCGATGCCCTCACCGACCGCGGGCCGGTGGCGGTAGTGGTGAGCGGCCTCGACGAGCAGCCGTCGGGCGTGCGGTGGGCCGGCCTTCGTGATCTGGCCCTGCACGCGCTTCTCGTCAGAGGTGTACTCGCTCGGCACCACGCCGAGGAACCCCGACAGCAGCGCTGGCTTGGCGAACCGGTGAAAGTCGCCGACTTCCGCGCACAGCCCGGCGGCGGTGAGCGTGTCGATCCCGCGAAAGCAGCGCAGCCGCGCGACCGTCTGGGCGTGGCTGCTCTGTGGAACCGTCTGCTCGAGCACACCGATCAGTGCGCGCCGGCGCTGAACCAGCGCTTGCACCGCGCTCAGATAGTCCACGAACGTCGCCTGGGAGGGAGCATCCTCGAAGTGCAGCTTGCCCAGCCACCGCTCGTGCGGCTGCGTCCACGCCTTGCTCGGGAAGCGGTGCCCCCTGCGCAACAGGAACTTCGAGAGGCGCTGACGGCAGCGCATCAGGTCCTTGCGCGCGTCCTCGATGCAGCGCACCAGATCACGAAAGCGCTCATCAGTCTCGCTCGGCACGAACGCGAAACCCAGTTCACCGGCGGCGAACAGCCTGACCAGCCGCTTGGCGTCACGCCGGTCAGTCTTCACACGGTCCCCCGGCGCCCTCGGGATCGACCCCGGCGCCACGACCCGCACGTCCAGCCCACGCTGCTCAGCGACCCGCGCCAAGGCGAACCCCGTCGGGCCCGCCTCATACACCGCGGCCACCGGCCGGTCCAGCTCCTCCAAGAACACGGGCACCACGCTCGCCGGCTCGCCGCGCAGCCGCTGCACCAACAGCTCGCCGGTCGACGGGTCGAGCACCGCGGCGACCGTCTGCGCCTGGTGAACATCAAGCCCGACAAGGGCCATACTCTCTGACATGGTCGGCACCTCCCATAGCTGGGGTGTCGGCGCCAGGACCACCCTGACGCCCAGTCCCCGCACATCTATGCGCGGGGTGCCGGCCGATCCTCCCTCACACGCCGAAAAGCCGACGCTCCATACGGTCTACTTCATCGCGGGTGTCCGGCTCGGCCGGACAGGCGTTCCGTCGGGTCGGATGAATGAGACCTCGATGCCGAGCCGCATCGCGTTGGCGATGTTCGCCAGCTGCGCGAGCGTGAGGTTGCGCTTGCCAGCTTCGACCGCCGAGACATACGAGGGCGACACGCCGAGCCGTCCGGCGACCTCGGCCTGGGTCAGCCCGAGCGCGCGACGGGTCTCTCTGAGCTCGCGGCCGACGACCTTGGCGTGGACGTCGGATACCGCCGTGCGCGGCATCGCCTCTACGCGGCGGTCGAGTAGCGGAACGCCACGCCGGCCGGCTCGGCCTCAGCTACCTCGCTGACCTCGACGTCGATGTCTCCATTGCGGAACGCGAACGGCAGCAGTCGCGCCCAGCGCTCGGCGCCGTCGGCTCGCGTCACCCGCTCCCTGTTCTCGGGGTCGATGACCGCGATGTCGAGACTGATCCACTCTGCACGAGGGCCACTGATCCTCACCCCCTCGCCATCGGCGATCAGCTCGGCGATGGGCAGCTCAACCCACTCGCGCGTCTCCCGGCTGAACTCAGACGTTGTGAAGCGGACTCGGATCATCGCAAGGCTCCTCGACATCATCGAACATTCAAGTTGACCTCTTGAGTTATGATGCTACTGCTGCGCGCCACGGGCACGCAGACCTGATCCGAGAGTCTGTCGCGGCGAGACGCCCTGGCATAGTCGACGCGCTCGGCCCTACCATAGAGCTCAAGCACGCGACACCAACGGCCGCTTGTTTGCGCAGGCTTGATTGCGATGGCTACACGTACCGACCAGACGACCCCCCTGCTTCCCGAGATCCGCGAGCTGTCCGACGCCGAGTGGGACCGGCTGGTGGACGACAAAGCACGCCGGTACTTCGGGATCAGCGCCGCGGAGTTCGAGCGGCGCCTGGACGCCGGTGAGATCGACATCGAGGATCGTGACGTGATGCGCGTCGCGATGCTGCTGCAACCTCGTGCCGAGCCCAAGTAGGACGCCCGCCGAGGCCGTCGAGCAGTACCGGCCCAAAGGGTGCGGCCGCTCTCCTGCGTGACCAACGCGCACGTCATCGCAAGCGGCTACCCAGGCTGACATCCCGCATCGCCTGTCGCTCGCCGGGAAAGGTGCATCTCCCGACCGGCTTCCTGGCGATCGAGGGACATGGTGACGCTGGCGATCCGCGAGCTACGCGCCGAGCCCCTGCGTGAGGATTGGGAGGTGCTCATTGCCGACCGTAAGAATCGGCTGCAGCGCGTCGGCTTCGAGGTGCTCTGGCGGCAGCGTGAGCGTCAGTCGCCCGTCGCGTTCAAGGGTGTGCCGAACGTTCAGCAGCGTCAGCCCGATGACTGCGCCGTTCTCGTCGTAGTGGATCGCGTGCCCATCAGGAGTCTCAAGACCGCGTGCCGCCGGCCGGGGCTCGCCGACGTTGAGGTAGAGCACGTCTCCGCCCTCGTCGTAGTGGTGGTGGTGGTGGTGGTCGAACGGGATGCCGGCGATGGTGATAGTCATCGTTTCCAGCCGCGTGGCGAGTTTTCTTGGGCCAGTGCGGTCACGACCCATGCTGGATCTTCGTTGAAGTCGACTACACGCAGCCAACGGCGGGGATCGATGTGCCGTCGATAGAAGTGCTCGCGGCCGCGCGAAGCTCGATCACGAGCCAGCGGTCACGAGCGCCCTGCATCGTCGCGTGGCGCGTGTGAACGGCTGACGGCGGCGATCGTCAGCGGTCGGCGGCCTCCGCGATCAGTCGTTCCCAATCGTCACGCAGCGGCTTGGCTCCCAGCTCGGTGATCGCCAGCGCGACTACCCGCTCAAGGCCGACGGCGCCTGTGGGCAGATGGACCTTCCCGAACCACCGCTCGCCGACGTGGATGTCGGTCCCCACGTGCATGTGCGGCCAGGTGATCGGGCTTTCGCCTTGCGGATGCCAGTGGTAGGAGACGAGATCGCGGCCGTCGTGCTCGATCGCGTAGTTGTAGCCGACGATCTCGACGCGCCAGCCGTCCGCATCCTCGCGAGCTTTATAGTGCTCGCCGACACTGAGGCGGAGCGGATGCGCAGCGCGCAGCTTCGCCAGGTCTGAGAGTTCGAGCTGATGCGGCGGGTCGGCTGTGTGGTAGGCGCTGACGACGACGTGTTCGTTCGTCAGGCACGCCAGCAGCCGCGCTGTTCGGCCGCGGTAGTGCTCGACGGCCTCGGCGGGTGTCCTACTTCCGGGTGCCATTGGGCGGGAGCATCATCGCAAGGCGCGTGACGGCGGGGCTGTCGTCTATGTCGATCTCACCCGCACGCAGGCGCCGCTCGAACTCCTCGCCGCTCATGCCCAGGTACTTGCGTGCCTGTTCATCGACTCGCTGAGCCCATTCCTCGGGGTTCAGCTCGCGGATTTGGTTGTCAGTTCGGGTAGCCATGCAAAACGCTCCTAGAGGGGAATCGGCCGTGCGGGCCGCTCCTTGATCCTCATGGTAGGGGAGGACGCGGGCGACGTCCATCAGTCGGTCGCAGAAGGCCCGGCGAGCATAGGACACCCGCCGGGCCCCGCCATCTCAGGCGGCGGCGACGAGCTGCAGCGCGCGGGTCTTCTCGGGTCCATCGTCGAGCGCTCGACCTCATGCTAGATCTCGACAGGCAGCGGCCGTGGGCCGAAGACGAGATCGCCCGCACCATCAGCGTCCCCGGCGATGTCCGCAACAGCCTCCGGCGTCTGCGCGCCTGCAAGCTCATCCACCGCTGGAACGACCTCGCCGTCGCGGCGCACGCCGCGGTGCGCTTCCACGAGATCACCCAGCCCGCCGACCGCCTCAGCCCCGGCGACGCCAGCGAGCGCCATTGGGACAAGGCCGTCCTTGAAGGTCTGCTCGCGCGCAGCGCCGACGGCGAAGGGCCGCGCACCGCGCAGCAGACCTACGAGGCGTTCGGCGCGAGAAAGCAGAAGAAGCGCCTGCAGATCGACGACCGCTGGGGAACGATGCAGGGAACGATGCCCTGCCGTCGCAACCTCGTGATAGGCTTGTTTTTGTTGCGTTTGCAGGTGTTTCGGAAGTGGGCCCGGCAGGACTCGAACCTGCGACCTACCGATTATGAGTCGGCAGCTCTAACCAACTGAGCTACGGGCCCGCCGCGCGCCCTGGATCCTTCCGGGGCGCACGGGGGAGACGCTACCAGCGCGTCGGTCGGGTCAGGCCTTCACGTTCACCTGACCGGTGGCGAGCGAGGCGCCCTTGGTGGCGGCGGCCGAGGCCGGTCCGGCGGCGTTATCCTGGTCGCCGTCGTGGTCGGGCGCGCCGGGAGCCTCCGTGGACTCAGGCCTGGAGATCGGCGGGA
>JBKQHH010000027.1:0-26584 GCA_052148875.1 Solirubrobacteraceae bacterium | reverse complement strand
GCGGCGGAATTCGAGCGCCCGGTGCTGCTGTTCAGCGGCGGCAAGGACTCGATCGTGCTGCTGCGCCTGGCCGAGAAGGCGTTTCGCCCGGCGCCGTTCCCGTTCCCGCTGATGCACGTCGACACCGGCCACAACTTCCCGGAGGCGATCGAGTTCCGCGACCGCAGGAGCGAGGAGCTCGGCGAGCGGCTGATCGTGGCCTCTGTCGAGGAGTCGATCCGCAGCGGCAGGGCGGTCGAGCAGCAGGGCCCGCGCGCCTCCCGCAACGCGCTGCAGACGGTCACGCTGCTGGACGCGATCGCCGAGCACGGCTTCGATGCGGCCTTCGGCGGCGCCCGTCGCGACGAGGAGCGCGCGCGCGCCAAGGAGCGCATCCTTTCCTTCCGCGACGAGTTCGGCCAGTGGGAGCCCCAGAAACAGCGCCCGGAGGTGTGGAGCCTCTACAATGGCCGCATCCGCAAGGGGGAGCACGCGCGCGTGTTCCCGATCTCCAACTGGACTGAGCTGGACGTGTGGCAGTACATAGCCGAGGAGGAGTTGGAGGTGCCGTCGATCTACTTCGCCCACGAGCGCGAGGTGTTCGCCCGTGACGGGATGCTGTACGCGCTCAGCCCGTTCGTGGAGCTGATGGAGGGGGAGGAGCCGTTCTCGGCGCGGGTGCGCTACCGCACGGTCGGCGACATGAGCTGCACCGGCGCCGTGGAGTCCGACGCGGACACGCTCGCGGAGGTGGTGGCGGAGATCGCCGCCACGCAGATCACCGAGCGCGGCGAGACGCGCGCCGACGACCGCGTCACCGAGGCGGCGATGGAGGATCGCAAGCGGCAGGGGTACTTCTGATGAGCGCGGGCGGTGGGTCCGGCTCGCTGCGCGGGACGGCGGTCAACGGCAACGGCAGGGCGAGCGCGAACGGCGCGGGCGCCGGCCGGCTCCCCGGCGAGAGCGCGGCGGAGGTCTTCCAGCGCCTGACCGAGCGCCCGACCGACCTGCTGCGCTTCGCCACCGCCGGCTCGGTCGACGACGGCAAGAGCACGCTGATCGGCAGGCTGCTGTACGACTCCAAGCAGGTGCTCGCCGACCAGCTGGCGCACGTCGAGCAGGCGAGCGAGCGCAAGGGCCAGGTGCTCGACCTGTCGCTGCTGACCGACGGCCTGCGCGCCGAGCGCGAGCAGGGCATCACGATCGACGTCGCCTACCGCTACTTCGCCACGGCGCAGCGGCGCTTCATCATCGCCGACACCCCCGGGCACGAGCAGTACACGCGCAACATGGTCACCGGCGCCTCGACCGCCGACCTGGCGATCGTGCTGGTGGACGCGCGCAAGGGCGTTCTCGCCCAGTCCAAGCGCCACGCGTTCATCAGCTCGCTGCTGGGGATCCCGCACGTGGTCGTGTGCGTCAACAAGATGGACCTCGTCAACTTCGACGAGGCGGTGTTCGACGCGATCGTCGAGGAGTTCGACACGTTCGCCGCCCGCCTGGAGCTGCCGGACGTGACCTTCATCCCGATCTCGGCGCTGCTCGGCGACAACGTCGTCGACCGCTCCGAGGCGATGCCGTGGTATCAGGGCCCGCCGCTGCTGTACCACCTCGAGCACGTGCACATCGCCTCCGACCGCAACCTGATCGACGTGCGCTTCCCGGTGCAGTGGGTGATCCGGGTGGGTGGGCGTCAAATCGGTATCGACGTCGCCGACTACCGCGCCTACGCGGGACAGCTGGCCGGCGGGATCATCCGGCAGGGCGACGAGGTGGTCGTGCTGCCGGGCGGCCAGCGCACGACCGTCGCCGGCATCGACACGTTCGAGGGTCCCATCGCGGAGGCGTTCCCGCCGATGTCGGTGGCGCTGCGGCTGAGCGACGACATCGACGTCGGGCGCGGCAGCACGATCGTGCGCACGCAGAACCAGCCGACGGTCTCCAGCCGCTTCGAGTGCCTGATGTGCTGGATGTCCGAGCAGCCGCTGAGCCCGCGCCGGCGCTATCTGGTCAAGCACACGACGCGCACGGCGATGGTCGGCAAGGTCGACGTCCGCTACCGGATCGACGTCGAGACCCTGCGCCGCGACGAGACTGCGACGACGCTCGAGCTCAACGATCTCGCGCGCGTGCAGATGGAGCTCAGCTCCCCGCTCGTGTTCGACTCCTACAGGCGCAATCGCGTCACCGGCAGCCTGATCGTGATCGACGAGGCGACCAACGACACGGTCGCCGCGGGGGTGATCCTCGACACGGAGGTCGAGGGCGATTCGGGGTCGGTCACCGAGGTCAAGACCGAGCGCAGCCCGAACGTGCGCTGGCAGGGGACGCGCATGACCCGCGAGCGGCGCTGGCAGTCGCTGGGCCACGGCGGCGCGACGCTGTGGTTCACGGGGCTGCCCGGGGCCGGCAAGTCGACGGTCGCGGCCGCGGTCGAGGAGCGCCTGCTGGCGGCGGGTCAGCCGGCGTTCCTGCTCGACGGCGACAACCTCCGCCACGGCCTCAACGGCGACCTCGGCTTCGACGAGCACGCACGCACCGAGAACGTCCGGCGCACGGCGCACGTGGCGAGGCTGCTGGCGGAGTCGGGGACGATCGCGCTGGTCAGCCTCGTCAGCCCGTACGCAGCCGACCGCCGGGCGGCGGCGGCGCTGCACGCGGCCGACGACCTCGGGTTCCTGGAGATCTTCGTGGACGCGCCGCTGGAGCTGTGCGAGCAGCGCGACCCGAAGGGGCTGTACGCGCGCGCGCGCTCGGGCGAGCTCGCGGGCCTCACCGGGGTGGGCGCGCCCTACGAGGCGCCCGCCGAGCCCGACCTGGTGCTGGGGAGCTTCCAGGAAACGGTCGAGGAAGAGGTCGAGCGGGTGATGGAGCTGCTCGCGGCCAGGGGGCTGATCGCGGGCGAGCGCTGAGCGGCGCTCAGCCTTTTTTCTTCTTCTTGCTCTTCTTGGCGGGCGCCGCCTGAAGCCGGATGCTGGAGCTATGGCCGGATGCGAGCGGGCCGGCGGGGACCTCGACGAATGCGCGATAGGCGCCCGCGTCGCTGATGCTCACCACGGCGCTGAAGCGCGAGGCGGTCTTGGTGTAGCGCTTGACGACGGTGCTGAACTTGGACACGAAGGTGGGCTTTTCGGCCCTTTCTTCGGCCTTTTCTTCCGCCCTTTCGGACGCCCCGGGCTTTTCGGGCTTCGCGAGCCTTTCCTTGCCGCCTTTGGCGGGCTTCGGCGGCGCTTCGAGCTGGAAGAACACTTTCGCCCCCACCTCCGCGGGCGTGACCGTCCCGTACAGGCGGACGAGTCCCTTGCGGCTGCTGTGGCGCACCTTCAGGGTCACGCGCACCGACACGCGCTCGTTCAGGATCAGGCTGTACACGACCGGTGTGCCGACCGTGGCGACGCGGAACCTGGTGCTGGTCGTCAGCTTGGCCACGCGGAAGGAGAAGCCGCCGTTCGAGCCTGTGGCGATCGCGCCGCCGACGTCGGCGAAGGGCGCCCGATACGGGTATGGGCTGGCCTGCAGCACGATGCTGCGGCCGGCGTTGCCCGCGCCCGTGAGGGTGCCGCTGAGGACGAACGTGCCCCCGAGCGGGGTCGGTTCGAAGGATTTGGGCAGCACGAACTCGCTCTTCTTCTTGGTGGTCTTGGTGGGCTTGGCGGCGTATTTCTTGAATTTGCCGTAGACCGGGCCGCCGGCCGCGTTCGTGGCGACCAGGCGGTAGTCGTACCCGTTCAGAAGCCCTGTGGCGGTCTCGCTGACTTTCGTCGTCGCGATCGCCGTGGCCCCGCCTTTCAGTTCGCCGGAGGCCGTCTGTTTGCCGTAGGCGGTGGTGGGGCCGTATTCGAAGAAGTAGGTGGTGGCGTACTGGCGCGGATCGATGGTGCCCTCGAGCGGCACCGACGTGCCGCTCGCGCGACCGACGCCTCCGGTCTTCACGATCGGGGCTCCGGCTTCTTCCAGCTTGTGGCTCGTCGCCGCGGCCTGTGAGGCGAGGAGCAGCAGCAGCGCCACAGCCAGCGCCGGCAAGACCGTCATGCGTGTGATCCTCAAGCTCTTCATTTCCGAGTCCCTTCCTGTTTCCCTGTTCCGCGCAGGCCGTGCGCCGCTTTCGGGCACAGGCTCGCGCCATGCGCCCGCGAGCTCACCTCCTCAACCCAGCCGGGATCCGCTCGATGCGCTGCGGCGGAACGGAATTTCGACTCGAGTCCAGATCGCGCTGCGGCACTTGACATTCGAGATGCTACCAACGGGTATGGGCGCCCCGGCGGCGCACCCCTTGATGGCAATAAATCTGATATGCTTGGTGAGGAATTGGCCACCGAATCCGGAGCTCCCAATGATCCTCCTGCTCGTCATCGCCGCCTGGATACTCGTCGTCTCGATGGTCGCCGGGCTGTGCGCGGCAGCGCGCACGGGTGACATCGCGCAGCTAGCGCACGCGTCCGCTCCCATCGGGTGGGGGGAGTCCCCCGCCTGGGAGCCGGTCGAGCATCTGGAGATCTCCGCGCGCGCGAATCTCCGTCCCGTACGGTCGGCGGAGCCGGGCGCGGCGCTGCTGCACAGCGACGGCGTCGCGGCGTAGGCAGCGTCTCGCGCTCGGCGGGAGCGGCACGGTGAGAGCGCCGTGGCGCCCGGCCTTCACAAAATCGTCACGCCGGGACGGGCGGGTGGCCCGACCATACAGTGAGCAGCACCGAGAGCGGAACTGCCGGAATCCGGCGTAGGATCTTCCGTTGCCTGCGGCGCAGACACGAAGGTAGCCGACCCTGTCCACCGAATCGATCGCAAGCTCCCCGCCCTCCCACGCAGGCGCAGCCGCGCAGTGCGCGAGCTGCGGCGCGCCGCTGGCATCCGACCAGCGCTACTGCCTGGAGTGCGGCGCGCGAGCCGTGCCGATGAGCAGCGTCCTGCTCGGTGGGCCACCGCCGCGCGGCTCCCAGGCGGGTGCGCCCGCCGCGCCGCCCGCGTCCCCGCCTCCAGCGGGCGCCCCTCCGGCTGCGGGCGCGCCGCAGCGCAACAACACGCTGACGGTGATCGCGGGCGTCGGCGTGCTGCTGCTGGCGATGGGCGTCGGCGTGCTGATCGGGCGCTCCGGCGCCCCCAAGCAGAGCGCGGCGCCGGCGCAGGTGATCACCGTCGGCGCGGCCACCTCCACGGACACGGGGACCACGGGCTCCAGCGAAGCGTCGTTCACAGGCGACTGGCCGTCGGGAACGAGCGGCTACACCGTGCAGCTGCAGACGCTGCCCCAGTCGGGCACCGCCGTGAGCGCCGTCGAAGCGGCCAAGACCTCGGCGAGCGCGAAGGGCGCCAAGGCGGTCGGCGCGCTGAAGTCCGAAGAATTCAGCAGCCTGACCGCCGGCAGCTACGTGATCTACTCGGGCGTCTATCACAAGAAGCCCGAAGCCGAAAAGGCCCTGGCCGGCCTGAAGAAGAGCTTCCCGGGCGCGAAGGTGGTGAAGGTGTCCAACGGCGAATCGAGCTCCTCCACAGGAGGCTCCAGCTCGTCGGGCGGGGCCGGCGGCAGCGAGAGCAAACCGGCGCCGCCCTCCGTCCTCAACAGCCTCAAAGGGGCCAAAGGCAAGAGCTACGAGGAAAAGTCCAAGAACCTCCCCGACGTGGTCGAAACCGGCTAAGGCGCATGGGCATCCTCCGCGATACGATCGACAACGACGGACAGGCAGGGCCGGCCGCCACGAGCCCGCCGGGCGGTGCCGGCTCCGCGCCGCCCATTCCCGCGCCGCTCTCGGCGCTGGCGGTCGCCGCGTCGCCGACCGCCGCGTCGCCTGCCGCCGCGCCCCAAGCCTCAGTGCCGCCGGCCTCCGCGTCGCAGGCGGACGGGCGCTCGGATCTGCAGCGCAGGCGCGACCAGCTGGCGGAGCAGGTGACGGAGCTGCACTGGGATCTCGGCGGATTGGCCTACGAGATGGCGATTCGCGATCACTTCCGTCTCGACGTGCTCGTGCGCCGTGCGGCGCTGCTGCAGGAGCGCGACGCCGAACTGGCGGAGGTGGAGCGCCTGCTGCGGATGGAGCTGGATGGCGTCGCCGGCAGCTGTCCGAGCTGCGCGGCGCCGCACAGCCGCGGGGCGCAGTACTGCTGGCAGTGCGGGACGACCCTGATGGAGCGCCTGCCGAGCAGCACGGCGATCTCGGGCCAGTAGGAGGCGGTCGCCATCAGCGCCGAGCGCCCCCAGCTGTGCGAGGAGTGCCGCTCGCCGCTCGCCGGCGACCAGCGCTACTGCCTCGCCTGCGGCGCGCGCGTGGGGCCGCGCAGCCGGCAGCTGGAGGAGCTGCTGCGACGCGTGCGCGGCGATGCGGGCGGTGCCGGCCCGGCACCCGAGAGCCCTGAGAGCTTCACCGCGCCCGCCGTCACCGCGCCCGTCCTCGCCACGGACACCGTCGCGCCGGCGCCGAGCGGCCTCACGCTTCCGCCGCGGCGCGTGTCGGCGCTGCTCGTGCTGGTGTTCCTGGGCTTCGGCGTGCTGCTGGGCCACGCCGCCAGCTCCCGCGTCGATGACACGCTCGCCTCCGCGCGCTCGCCCCTGCGGGTCGTGCTGCCCGCCTCGGGAACCTCGTCCACGCCGACCTCCACCTCCTCCGAATCCTCGGCCGCGACGTCCGGCAGCGAACCGCCGCCCTCCGAATCTGAACCGACGCCGACGCCGGCAGCCAGCACGCCCGCGGCGAAGACGCCGTCGAGCGGCAGCGGCTCGTCGGCGTCCGAAGGCTCCGCCGGCTCGGAAGGCGGCTCCGGTGGCTCGGGAGGCGGCTCCTCCGAATCCGCGGCGGGCCAGCCGGCGAAGAAGCTGCCACCGGTCAAGCACGTGTTCGTGATCATGCTCTCCGACGAGCCGTACGCGTCGGTCTTCGGGCCGTCCTCCACGGCTCCGTACCTGTCTGGCACGCTTGAGCACAAGGGAGAGCTGCTCGTGCGCTACGACGCGGTCGCGCACGATGAGCTGGCGAACGAGGTCGCCCTGCTCAGCGGCCAGGGGCCGACCGCGGAAACGGCGGCCAACTGCCCCGACTACACCGAAATAGCGCCCACGAGCACCGGCTCCGAAGAACAGGTGCTCGGCAACGGCTGCGTCTACCCGGCCTCCACGCACACGCTCGCCGGCCAGCTGTCCGCTAAGCACCTCACCTGGCGGGCGTACGTGCAGGGGATCGACGAAGCCGGCGCGCAGGCTGGCGCGTGCGCTCACCCCACCCTCGGGCAGCCCGACCCGACGGCCGAGGAAACGTCCAGCAGCGGGCCCTACGCGACCTTTCGCAACCCGTTCGTGTACTTCGATTCGGTGATCGACTCGCCGCAGTGTGCCGCCGACGACGTCGGGCTGGGCGAGCTGAAGGGCGACCTGGCGAGCGTCAAGAGCACACCCAGCTTCGCCTACATCGTGCCCGACCGCTGCCACGACGGGAACCCCACGCCGTGCACCGCCGGCGCTGCGGCCGGACCCGCACAGGCCGACGCGTTCCTGAAAGAAGTCGTCCCCGAGATCATGGGCTCGAAGGCGTACAAGCAAAGCGGGCTGCTGGTGATCACGGTCGATCAGGCGCCGTCGAGCGGTGAATTCGCCGACTCGAGCTCGTGCTGCGGTCAGCCGCTGTTCCCGAACGTGCCCTCCAAGACGCTGACCGGCACCCCGCGGGGCGGTGGGGCGGTGGGGGCACTGCTGCTCTCGCCTTACGTCAAGGCGGGGACCACGAGCCAGGAAAAGTTCAACCACTTCTCGCTGCTGCGCACGATCGAGGATCTGTTCGCGCTGCAGCACCTCGGCTACGCGGGCCTGCCCGCGGTCAAATCGTTCGAACCGTCGATGTTCACCGCCGGCAAGGCCTGATCGCGGCCCCGCGGGTCCTCGCCGGGCCGGTTGCTCAAGGATCGCGCGGGCACTGCCGATACGCACTACATGGGCGTGCACCCCGGGATCGGCTTCCTTCGGCAGATCTCGACCGGCAAACAGCCCAGCCACGACCGACGCTCACGGCAGGCTCTGCTCCTGGGCGCCGTCGCGCTGGCCGTCGGTCCGGGTCTGCTCGCGCCCTCCGCGGCATCGGCGCGGCGCGAAGGACGCGCCGGCGCTCTGGGCAGATGCGCCCTGCAGATCAGCGTGCCCGCCGGCGATCTCACCGCCGGGGAAGCGGCCACGGTCACCGGATCTCTGACGTGCCCGCCGTCCGCGGCCGCGGCCGAACAGACGGTCACGATCTATCAGCGCGACGCCGGTACGCCCGGCTTCGGCGTCGTGGGCACCGCGACGACCGAAGCGAGCGGCGCCTACCAGTTCACGACCGAAGCCCTGGAGACGAACAGCGTCTTCTACGCCCGCTCCGACGGCGCCCGCAGCGGACACGTCGCCGTGAAGCTCGCGCCGCTCGTGACGATCAGCGGCCCCCCCGAGGGCTCGCTGCTCACCGTCGCCGGCCGTCGCGGCGGTGCGGGCGCGAGCAGCAGCAGCGACGCGCTGAGCAACACGGTGACGTTCGCCGGGACGGTCGGCCCGGATGCGCTCGGCGCGCGTGTGGTCCTGCAGCGCGAGAGCGACACCGTCGAGGAAACCTGGCGCCGGATCGCGCTCGCCGAAGTCGGCGCGAACGGCGAATACTCGATCACCCACACGTTCTTCGCCCCCGGAACCACCAACGTCCGCGTCGTCGTGCGCGCCCGGGGGCTGCTCGCGGGCGTCTCGGAACCGCTGTCCTTCCAGATCGCGCAGCGCCAGAACCCACGGCTGACGATCCAGGCCTCGCCGGGGCCGCTGTCCTACGGGCAGTCGGTGACGCTGAGCGGAACCGCCGCCGGCGCGGCGCACGAAACGCTCACGCTGCTCGCACGCACCCGGCAGAGCGCATTCGAGCCGGTGGCCACGGTCACGACCGACGCCAGCGGCGGCTACGCCTTCCCGGCGCAGTCACCGCTTCAGAGCACCTTGTACAGGGTGAGGGCCGCCCGCACCAGCTCGGTGACGCTGTCCGAGGGCGTCAAGCCGCTGCTCACCGCCCAGGTCTCCTCGACCAGCGTCCAGGCCGGCGAGCCGCTGACGTTCTCGGGCACGATCGTGCCCGCTCACGCCGGTCAGGCCGTGTACCTCCAGCGCCAGAACCCCGACGGGATCGGCTTTCACGTCGTGGCCGTCGGCGCGCTCGGCGCGGGGGGGACCTACTCGATCGAACACACGGTGTCCGGCGCCGGCACGCAGGTCTTCCGCGTCAAGGCCGCAGACGACGGCGAAGACGAGGCCGTTGCGAGCGAACCGTTCAAGATCGAGGTTACGCGCGCGGCGGACGAATCGCTGGAACCGCAGGCCCCGGGTGCCGGCTCCCCGCCCGCCGGCGAATCCTGAGGGCCCACCTCGCGGCAAGCGGACGATCCTCGACGGCCGGCTGCTCTCATCCCAGACCCGGTCCGGCGAGAAGCGGATCCGCGCCTGATGCGGCGGCGAGCCGCGCACGTGCTCGAAGTGGTGAAAGACCTCGAGATGGCCGCAGGTATTTCGCTCAGCGAGGACGCTTCCGATCCACCCTGAAGTCAAAGGCCGGTGCTCGCCCCGACCTGGTTTTTGGATCGCGGCCCCGTTAGACTCTGCAGCCATGACGGCCTTCGCCACCCGGTACGGGAATCCGCGCCCGGAGACATCCGCCGCGCGCGATGTCAGGTGCGCCGGCAGGACCGAGCGGACATCGGCGGACGGCCTGTCGTCGTTCGACGGCGCTCAACTCGATCCGCGCATCGGATGACTCTGCGAAGGCCACGCGGGCGCGGTGATCGATCGCCGCGATCCTCGATGATCTCACGGCTGCAGCTGCTTGTCGGTGACAAGCGCCGACTGATCGTGGAGCTGTCCATGTTCTCCATCATCAGCGGCTTCACCGAAGCCGCAACTCTCGCGATCGTCGGGCAGGTGGCGGCCGGCCTGGTGACCGGCGCGCACAGGGTGCACGCGAAGATCGGCCCGCTCTACGTGCACTCGTCGGTCGAGACCCTCATCGAGATCGGCTTCGCTCTCACGATCCTGCGATTGGTCCTGCAGTGGCCGCTGTCGATCCTGCCGGCGCGAGTCTCCAGCGAAGTGCAGTCGGGGCTGCGCAAGAGGATCTTTGGCGCCTTCACGCAGGCCTCCTGGAGCGTGCAGTCCCGCGACCGCGAGGGACAGCTGCAGGAGATCATGACCAACCAGACGAGTCAGGCTACGCAGGGCGCAGCGCAGACGACGAGCCTTATCATCTCCTCGTTCACCTTCCTGATTCTGATGGCTTCCGCGGTGGCGCTCAGTCCGCCGGCCGCCGGCATCGTGTTCGCGATAGCGGTGGTGATGTTCGCCGTGCTGCGACCGCTGAGGTCGCTTGGAGCCCGGCGCAGCCGCGAACTCTCCAAGGCCCAGGTGGCGCACGCCAGCGGGATCGCGGAGGCGAACCGGCTGGCGGAGGAGACGCAGGTCTTCGGTGTGACGGAAGCTCAGTACGACCGGATGATCCGTCTGGTCATGACCTGCCGGGATCTTTTCTTTCGCGCCCAGCTGGTCGCCAGACTCGTCCCCAACCTCTATCAAAGCCTCATCTACATCGTGCTCATGATTGGTCTCTTCGGCCTGTACGCGAGCGGCAGGGGCCATGCGGGATCGCTTGGGGCGGCCGTCCTGCTGCTCATCCGCGCGTCGCAAAACGGCCAGGCTATACAGGCCTCCTATCAGGGACTGCAACAGTCGCTGCCGTTCATAGAGCGCCTGGAGGAGACGGAGCGGCGGTACGCCGAGAGCATCCCGGTTGACGGTGAGCGAGCGCTGCCCGAGGTGCAGACGCTCGCCTTCGAGCGCATCGGCTTTGCCTACAATCCCGGCCGCCCGGTGCTGAGCGACGTCAGCTTCGCCGTGGACGCCGGCGAGGCGATCGGCATCGTCGGTCCGTCGGGGGCGGGTAAGTCGACGCTGGTGCAGCTCCTGCTGCAGCTGAGGACGCCCGACGACGGTCGCTATCTCGTCAACGGAGACCCCGTACAGGAGTTCATGCGCGACGACTGGCACAAGGTGGTCGCCTACGTGCCGCAGGAACCGCGCCTGCTGCACGCGTCCGTGGCGGACAACATCCGTTTCTTTCGCGATCTCGACGACGAGGCCATCGAGCGCGCGGGTCGGCTCGCTCGCATCCACGACGACATCATGAGCTGGTCGCACGGCTACGACACGATCGTCGGCCCTCGCGCCGACGCCGTGTCCGGCGGTCAGCAGCAGCGGATCTGCCTCGCCCGCGGGCTTGCCGCGCGACCGCAGGTGCTCGTGCTCGACGAGCCCACCAGCGCGCTGGACCCGCAGTCGGAGGCGCTCATCCAGGAGTCGCTGATTGCACTGAAGGGTGGGCTGACGCTGTTTATCATCGCCCACCGCATGTCGACGCTCAACATCTGCAGTCGGGTGATGGTGATCCTCGACGGCCGCCTGGTGGCGTTCGACACGAAAGCCGTCCTGGAAGAGGAGAACCCCTACTACCGCTCCGCGTCGATGATCGCCGCCGGCACGGCCGGGGGCGCGCTGCCCTGACGGGCTCGCCGGGACGCCGTCACACCAGCGAGCTCCCGGTAGGTGATCGCCGTGCGGCGTGAGCCCGAGCGTCCGAGCACCCACTCCAGCGCCATCATGTGACGCGGGTTCTGAAGGTCGGCGGGATGCAGGTCGAGGCGCAGGGTGCCGGTGGGCAGCAGCGAGCCCGCGCGCACCAGCGCTGGGGAGAACGCGCGGCCCAGCGGACCTGTGGCGGCGAGGCTCCACGCGGGGGCCAGGTGGCCGACGGCCGGCTCGGCCGCGCGCCCCGACAGCGGCGCTCGCTCGCTCCAGTCGAGCTCGAGCCGCGGCTGCGCGCGGTGCACCCGCAGCAGTCCCGCCCACCAGCTGAACCTGACGCTCAGCGCCTGACGCAGCGCGGGGGTGTACGCGTACGCGGGGGCGACGAAGCCGTCGGGCTCGATGCCGGCGAGCTTGAGCACGCGCCAGCCGGCGTGGACGGCGCGGCGCGTCTCCTCGCCGTCCAAGCCCACGAACTCGCCCGATCGCCGACCATGGGCGCGGGCGAGCAGCCGGCGCGCCGAGCCGGCCGTTTGCGGGCGGACGTGCTGAAAGCCGTGCTGGGCGATCGAGTCGCCGGCGCGGCGGCGCTCGCACAGCCAGTCGATCATCTCCGGCGAGCGCTCCCCGACCGGGTGCAGGTCGCGCGCGGGAATCACCAGCAGCGTGACCCGGTCGATGCCGTGGTCGTCGAGCCAGTCGCGGATCACCGCGCAGCGCTCGAACGTCGCCGGCTCGATCCCGTGCAGGGCGACGGCGATCGTCTGACGCGGGTGGCTGTCCGGGATGCGGAGCATCGATCCACGCCGCGCGCCTCAGGCGGCGCGGTCGCTCGCTCCGATTGGCAGCTGCTGGCCGTCGTGGCCGGCGAGCGCGCGCTCGTAGCCGTCCGCGAGCCGCGTCAGCGTGTGCTCCCAGGTGCGCAGACGCACCGCGCGAAGCGCGCCGCGACCGAGGTGCTCGCGCTGCAGCGGGGAGCGCGCGAGCTCGAGCACCGCGCCGGCCAGCAGCTCGGCGTCGGGCTCGCACAGCAGCCCGCTGACACGGTCCTCGATCAACGACAGCGGCCCGCCCCTGGCGAGCGCGATCACCGGCAGCCCGCTGGCCTGCGCCTCGAGGATCACCTGACCGAAGGTGTCGGTGGCGCTGGGGAACAGGAAGACGTCGGCGCTCGCGTACGTGCGCGCCAGCTCGGCGCCCTCCTGCCAGCCGAGGAAGGTCGCGTGCTCGCCGAGGCGCTCGCGCAGGTACTCCTGCTCGGGGCCGCCGCCCGCCAGCACCAGGTGCAGGCGCCGGCCGATGTCCGTTCGGTCGCGCGCGCGCGCCAGCAGGAACGCGTCGGCGAGCAGCTCGGCGCCCTTCTCGCGCGTGATGCGTCCCGAGTACAGGACGTTGATCGAGTCGGGCAGCAGCGACTCGTCGCGCAGCGACGGGTGAAAGCGCGAGGTGTCCACGCCGCGGTCCCAGCGCAGCACCCGCTCGGGTGGCATCCCGATCGCGGCCAGCGCGCCGTCGGAGGCGGGGCTGGGGGAGAGGACGACGTCGCAGGCGCGGTAGAAGGTGCCGACGGCCAGCGCCATCGCATCGGCCATGCGCCGCTCGCCCGAGCGCAGCCCCGCGTAGGCGGTCAGCTCGGTGTGGTAGCTGCCCACGAGCGGCACGCCCAGCGCGCGCGCGACGAGCGCGCCGGCGACGCCCGCCGGTCCGGGCGAGCAGACGTGGATCGCGTCGTAGCCCGCGCCGTTCAGGCCCGCGAGCGTCTGCACGGCGACCGGCAGGCTGGGGACTCCGATCCGCAGGCCCGGGTAGAAGGGCACGTCGATCTCCGCCACCGCCGACAGGCGCCGGTCGACTTCCGGGTCGGTGCCCACCACGTCGATGTCGAAGCCGGGGACGCCGCGCTGGCGGATCTCCTCGATCGTGCGCGTGACCCCGTGCGTGGAGCCGATGCCGTCGGCGAGGATCGCCACCCGCGGGCGCTCGCCGTCGTCTCGCCGCCGCTCGTCCGCCGCCCGGCCCAGACGAGCGCTCGCGGTGTTCGGGATCGCCGCGAGCTTCGCCTGCTCGTTGGCGAGGAACGCGGTCGCGGGCGCGTACGGGATCGCGGCGATGCACGCCTCGAACAGGCCCTCGGCGGCAGCCATCACGTCAGCCTGGCCGGTCGCGGCGCCGACCGCCACGTCGACCGCGCGGCGCAGCTTGCGCTCGTGCAGCCGGCAGGCGCGACGGTAGAGGTCGGCGTGGCTGAAGCTCTCCTCCTGCATGTGGGCGATCAGCTGGCGCTCGTCGAGGTGGTCGAGCTCGACGGCGCTCAGCCACGCGCGCAGCAGGCAGCGGGCGTCGTCGGGGTCGAGGTCGTTGCCCACCGCGCCGCGCCGCGCGTCGCCCTCGCGCAGCAGGCGGCTGACCATCGTCATCACCCGTCCCGGGTCCGGCCGTTCGCGCTGCCCGTCCGGGCGGTCCCTGCCGAACGAGCGCGCGGCCAGCGCGATCGCGGCATGCGCCCACTTGGCGGCGCTCCCCTGTGCCCCGCGGGCGAGCACGTCGCCGCGGCGCACGTGCGCGAGGAAGTCCTGCGGCGTGCGCGCGTGCGGCGTTTCGCTGTACGTGCGTCCGATGTCAACCCCGGCGTGGTCGTCGCTGCCGCCGATGCCGATGCCCTCGCGTGTGGCGACGTACGTGGCCGCCGGCCGGTTGAGCTCGCGAGCGCGCGCGCCGTTGCGGATCTCCCAGATGCCGAACAGCTCGGCCAGGCGGCGGCGATGACGGGCGCTCAACGGCGCCTCGACGGTGTAGTAGGGGTGAGCGAGGGCACACACGATCTCCTGTTCGTACATGTACGCGGCGCACAGCTCGACGTCGCCGCTGTGCGCCTGCAGCCACTCGTGGTCCTCGCAGGTGATGCCGTAGCAGAGCACGTGCACCGCCTGGGCCTCGCCGCGGAAGTGCGCGGTCAGCTCCTCCGAGATGAAGACGTCGGGCCGATCGGCGATCTCGAGCACGCCGGCGATCGTGTCGTGGTCGGTGATCGTCACGAAGTCCATGCCACGCCGCTTTGCCAGCTCGTAGACCTCCTGCGGCGGCGTGGCGCACTCGGGTAGCCCGACCGCGCGCTGCACGCCGAGCTTGGACTCGTGCGAGGCGGTCGAGTGGCAGTGCATGTCGACCATGCTTGCCGATCGCGGTGCCGGTGCCGCGGTGAGCCCGTGCGCGGGCGCTGTCGCCTGCTCGCGCAAGGTCGCTTCCTGACCGTTCATATCAAACAGAATTCCCTGCAAAAGGCGCTTTTTTGTGACCAAGCGGGAACGATCGTGTGAAGCGATGGTGAAGATTTATCGCCACGTTTCCGGCTATGCGGCCGCGGTCGCGCCGTCAGCGCCGCGTCGACGCCCCGTCAGCGCGGGGCCGGCGCCCCGAGGAGCACCGCCGCGACGCCCACGCACGCGGCCAGCAGCAGCGTCGGCACGACGCCGCGGCGCAGCACGAGCAGGGCGAGCGCCGCGGCGGCGAGCACCGCGTACTGCCAGCTCTCGGCGAGCGCCGCCGTCAGCGGCACGGCCGCGCCGACGATCGCGCCGGCGGCGCTCGGCGCGGCGCCGGCGAGGAACGCGAGCACGCGCTCGTTCACGAGCAGGCGCTCGAAGCGCCCGGCGCCGAGCAGGACGAACGAGAAGGAGGGCGCGAACGCGACCGCGGCGGCCAGCAGGGCGCTTGGCAGCCCGCCGGCGGCGTACCCGACGACGGCCACCGTCTGGGTGATCGGCCCGGGGGTGACCTGTCCGAGCGCGACCGCGTTCAGGAACTGGCTGTGGCTCATCCAGTGGTAGGTGCCGACCGCGTCCGACTGCATCAGCGGCACGATCACGAAGCCGCCCCCGAAGGCCAGCGCACCGACCTTCAGCGCGGTCCACACGAGCGCCAGCGTGCCGCCCGGGTCGGCCGCGGTGGCCGTGAGCAGCGGCCACGGGGGCGTCAGCCCGGCCGGCGGGCGCGCCGCCGCGTGCGCCAGCCGCCATGCTCCGGGCGCCAGCCAGGCGTGCGTGCCCGCTCCGCCGTGCGCGAGCCGCCGGCCGGCGAGCTCGACGATGCCGCAGGCGAGCAGCACGAGCACCAGCCACGGTCCCGCCAGCGCGGCGGCCAGACCGCCGGCGATCCCGTAGGCGAGCACGCCGGCTCGATGGCGCCGCGCCGTGGCGCGCTCCCAGATCGGCGCGGCCACGCCCAGGCCCGCGCGCACGGCCACGGCGGCGACCGCGGCGCCGGCGCCGAGGCCGGCGCCGCGCAGCCACGCGGGCGGCGACCCGGACAGGAACAGCACGGCCAAGCCGAGGATCGCGACCAGCCCGGGCACGATGAAGCACAGCCCGCCGAGCAGCGCGCCGCGGGCGCCGCGCAGCCGCCACGCGCAGTAGATCGCCAGCTGCGTCGAGGCGGGGCCGGGGAGCAGGTTGGTGGCGGCGATCGCCCGCTCGAACTGGTCGCTCGTGAGCCATCCGCGCCGCGTCACGCACAGCTCGCGAAACAGCGCCACGTGCGCGGGCGGCCCGCCGAAGCCGATGCAGCCGATCCGGCCCCACTGCCGCACGATCTCCGCGAGCGACGGCTCGCCGTGGGAGTCCCCGGGTGGCATCGCCGGGAGGCTATGCGCTCGGCGCCCGTCGCATCCAGCCGCCCGTCGCATCCAGCCAATAAGCTCTCGCCCCGATGGCGGCCCTCGTGGCGATTCCCCTCGCCTCAGCGATCAGCTACTTCCAGGCGATCGTGCTCGGCCTGCTCCAGGGCGTGACCGAGCTGTTCCCGATCTCCAGCCTCGGGCACACCGTGCTGTTCCCGACCCTGTTCGGATGGAACAAGCTCGTCGACGCCCAGTCCCAGCCGGAGTCCTTCTGGCTGGCGTTCGTGGTGATGCTCCACGTCGGCAGCGCGCTCGGCCTGCTGGCGTACTACTGGCGCGACTGGGTGCAGATCGTGCGCGCGTTCTTCCGGACGCTGGCCAAGCGCCGGATAGAGGACTCGACCGAGCGCCTGGCGTGGCTGATCATCACCGCCAGCATCCCCGCCGGGATCATCGGCCTGGCGCTCGAGCACCAGCTGCGCACGCTCACCGCCAAGCCGGAGATCGCCGCGATCTTCCTGATGGTCAACGGCTGCGTGCTGTTCGCGGCCGAGCGCTTCCGCCGCCGCGCCGAGGTGCGCGAACTGGCGATCCGCGAGGGCGCCAAGCCCGACGGCGCGCGCGAGCTGGACACGCTCGAGTACCGCGAGGCGCTGGTCGTCGGCGTGGCGCAGTCGAGCGCGCTGGTCGCCGGCATCAGCCGCGACGGGGTGACGATGGGCGCGGGTCTCGCGCGCGGGCTCGATCACAGCGACTCGGCTCGCTTCGCGTTCCTGCTGGCCACGCCGATCATCCTGGCTGCCGGCGTGGTCAAGCTGCCCGATCTGCTCGGCCACCTCGGCAACGGGATTCGCGGCCAGGCGCTGGTCGCGTGCGCGACGGCCGCGGTTACCGCCGTGTTCACGGTCGCGTTCCTGGTCCGCTACTTCAAGACCAGGACGCTTGTCCCCTTCGCCGTGTACTGCCTGGCGTTCGGCCTGGCGATGGTCATCTACACCGTCAGCTGAACATGTCGTCCCGAGTCGCTGGACGGCGGAGCACGTCCGCGACGGAACTCGGCTAACTCGGGAAGGCCGCCTTCATCGCTTGTTCGTATGGACTGTGTGAGGTGTCTTTTGCTCATGCCCGACTAACTGCGTTAGTCGAGTCATCCGAACGCTGGCGATTCGGGTAGGGTATCGACTACGACTGATCTGGCTTGCTAGACGAACAGGGATTCTCGGAGCGATGAGCGCGAAGCACGCTGTGTTGGGGCTGGTGATCGAGCAGCCGGGCTATGGGTACCAGCTCGCGCGCCGGCTCGAAGAGCGGTGCGGGGCGTGGGGCTGGGAGCCTTCCGGCGTCTACAGCGCTCTTGATTCGCTCTCGCGCGAAGAAAATGTGCGCAGTGTCAGGGAGAAGGGCTCACGGATGACGGGCCGAGCGGCGCCGCGTGCGATCTACGAGGCCACCCCACGCGGCGTGGACTACTTCCGGGAGTGGATCATGGAGTCCTCGGCGCCGAGCCCGGTACGCCAGGAGCTCGACTTGAAGATCCTGTTCTCCGGCCCTGAGTTCTTGCCGCGTCTGATCGATCACACGTGGGCACAGGAACAGATGTGTATCGACGATCTGAAGGGACTCACGAGCACGATGCAGCCGGGTCTCGCGAGTCGTCGGCCGACGTGGCGTGAGGCGGCGGTCGTCCTGCAGAGGGATGCGGAGATCAAGCTGCTGCAGGTGCGGATCGAGTGGCTGCAGGACGCGCGCAAGGTCATGAGGGAGATGCTCGGTCGCTCCGGCGGGCCGAGGTAGGTTGCTGGAATGGACCCGCTGCTGTCATTGAAGGGGGTGTGCAAGAGCTACTGGCGTGGCCCGCATGAGACGGTGGTGCTCGCGGACGTTTCGATGGGTGTGCGCGCCGGGGAGCTCGTGGCGGTGTGGGGTCAGCGCGCTGCGGGCAAGACGACGCTCGCGATGGTCGCAGCCGGGTTGGAAGCACCCGACCGGGGCATCGTTTGCTTCGACGGGCGAGATCTGACCGAGCTACGGCGTGGGCGTGCGCCGCGGCTTCACGAGGGGATTGGCTGGGTGCAGCGGATGGGTCCGCAGAGCGGCGACTTTCGGATGATCGTCGACTATGTCGCTCTGCCGTTGCTCGGCGCGCACTCTCCACGGGGCGCGCGACGGCGCGCCAGCGGCATGCTGAAGCGTCTCGGGGTCGCTGATTGCGGTGGCGCGCGATGGGAGAGCTTGACCGATGGGGAGCGCACGCTTGTTGCTGTCGCTCATGCGCTTGTGCGCGAGCCGAAGCTTCTGGTCGCGGATGACCCGACCGCGAATCTGAATGTGCTGCAGCGTGAGGAGGTGATCGGTCTGCTGCGCCGGGCAGCCGACGAGGAGGGTCTTGGCATCCTGATCACGGTGCCCGATATGCCGGATATGGCGTACGCCGACCGGGTTGGTTCGCTGAGTGATGGCCGGCTGGTTGTTTCCAGCGAGCCACCGCCGGTGGATGACGGGACCGTGATTGACTTCCCCGGCCGCCAGAAGTCCGCGTAAGTGCTACAGCTGCAGGCCCTCGTCAAGTGGTATGCCCAGGGCGATGCGGAGCCCGTGAATGCGGTCGACGGTGTATCGCTGTCGATCTCCGCGGGGGAACTCGTGGCGTTGTACGGGCCCAGCGGCTCAGGCAAGACGACGCTGTTGATGATGGCGGCGGCGGTCTTGCGGCCCGATAGTGGCTCGGTGTTCGTCGCTGGTCGGGAGGTCTCGTCGCTTCCGGCTCGCGAGGCTGCGCGCTACCGCATGCAGGAGCTCGGGTTCGTTCGCCAGTCGCCGGACTTGATACCGGGCGCCAGTGCGCTCGATAACGCCGCGCTGAAGCTTCTTGGTAAGCCTGCGGGTGTGAGAGAGGCTCGTCGACGCGTTGAGCCTCTGCTTGTCCGGCTCGGGCTCGGCGAACGACTCAGTCATCGTTCGGAGCAGCTCTCGATGGGAGAGCGCCAGCGCGTGATGATCGCCCGTGCGCTCTCGACCGACCCGAACCTTGTCCTCGCCGATGAGCCGACGGGCAGTCTCGACACCGACCGCGGACGCGAGGTTCTCGCGCTGTTGCGCGAGCTCTGCCGGGCGCGTGGGATCGCGGTGCTGCTCGTCACCCATGACCCTGAGGCGGCCGCGTACGCCGACCGTGTCCAGACGCTCCGCGACGGGCGGCTGACCGACGAGCGACCAAGCTTCAGTCTCGCTCCGGCGAGCGTGCAGTGACGGGTGCCGGCGGCGCCAGGATGAAGCCGCTGGGTGTTCTGCACCTGTACCGCGTACGCCTGCGGTCGAGATTCGTCCAGGAAGCCCTCGCGGTCATCGGGATCGCGGTCGGTGTCGCGCTGCTGTTCGCCTCGCAGGTGGCCAACACGAGCCTCAACGGCTCGGTCGAGCAGCTGACGAGTGGGCTGGTGGGTCATTCGCGGCTTCAGATCGAGGCGCGTAGTCCGCTGGGATTCGAAGAACGACTGCTCGGCCAGGTGCAGCGCCTTCCCGGCGTGCGCTCGGCGGCGCCCGTGCTCGAAGCGCAGGCCAACGTGGTCGGCCCAGCCGGTGCCAGGTCGGTCGATCTCATCGGCGCGAACCCGCGCTTCGTCGCTCTGGGCGGTTCGCTGTTGCGGCATTTCAGCGCCGCGACACTCGCCCGCCAGCACGCGCTCGCGCTCCCCCTGCCGGTTGCGCAGCAGATCGGGGCCAGCTCGCTGCAGCTCATCAAGATCCAAGTCGGCGCGAGCACGATACGCGCTCTGCTGGGCATCACGTTGGAGGAAAGGGACGTCGGCGCTCTGGTTCATAGCCCGGTCGCGCTTGCGCCGCTCGCCTATGCGCAGCACATCACGGGAATGACCGGGCGTATCTCGCGGGTCTTCGTGGAGCCGCAGGAAGGACATGATCGTGAAGTCAAAGCGGCGCTCGTGCGGCTCGCAGCAGGACGCCTGAATGTGGAGCCGGCGACCTACGACGCGACACTCTTCGACAACGCCGCGGCGCCCGCAAACGAGTCAACGGCGCTATTCGCTGTGATCAGCGCGCTGGTCGGATTTCTGTTCGCGTTCAACGCCATGCTGCTGACCGTCCCCGCGCGGCGAGCATTGATCGCTGACCTGCGGCTCGACGGCTACGGCTCCCGAACGATCGCCGAGGTGATGCTGTTTGACGCACTCGTGCTTGGCGTGGTGTCTTCGCTCCTCGGCTTGGCGCTCGGAGACGAGATCTCGTTGCGCCTCTTTCATGCCAACCCTGGCTACCTGTCGTTCGCGTTCCCGGTCGGCTCGCAAAGGATCGTGACCTGGCAGAGCATCGCCATCGCTGTCGCGGGCGGGATGCTCGCGGCATGCGCCGGTGTGCTGCTGCCGCTGCGAGACATCGGCACGCGTTCAGCAATCACACGAACGCCCGCCAGCTGGGCGGTGTCTCGCGCGATCCCGCTCGGTGGAGTGGCCTGCCTGCTGATCACGGCCGTCATCCTGGGCTTTGCGCCCAAGAGTGCTGTCATCGGGGTCATCGCGTTGACCGTCGCCCTGCTCATGCTGCTGCCCAGCCTGATCCGAGGCGTCCTCAGACTCGTCGAGCGGCTCACCCTCGACCTCAGGGCGACTGCGCCATTCATCGCCGTCAACGAGTTGCGCTCTCCCTCGACCTGGAGTCGGACGATCGCGATCGCAGCGACCGGTGCGATCGCAGTATTCGGCAGCGTCGCGATCGACGGCGCCCGCCGAGATCTCGAGCGTGGCCTCGACGCATCGGCCAGGGGAATCGACTCGATGGCCGAGATCTGGGTCACTCCAGCAGCCGAATCCGATGCCTTCGCGACGACGCCCTTCGCCGATGAAGCCAGCCATCTGTTTGCATCACTCGCTGGCGTCCAGGTTCGTCCATACCGTGGCGGCTTCCTCGACTATGGCGGCCGGCGCGTGTGGGTGCTCGGACCGCCGTCCGCGGTCCAGCGGCCGATCGCCGCTACCCAATTCGTGTCCGGGAACCTCGTCCTTGCGAGCGCTCGCCTCCGCGGACACGGCTGGGCCGTGGTCTCGCAAGCCCTCGCGGCTCAGCATCACCTCCGTCTAGGCCAACTCTTCATGCTGCCCTCGCCCCGCCCGACGATGTTCCGCCTGGCAGGCTTGATTTCCAATCTCGGCTGGCCGTCAGGAGCGATCATTCTCAACGCTGGCGACTATGCCAGCGCCTGGGGGAGCGCTGACGTCAGTGCCTACCAGGTCACGCTGCCGGCCGGTACGTCGAGCGCTGTCGGGCTTCGCGAGCTTCAGAACGCGCTCGGAGCGAGTTCTGGCCTGACGGTCGTAACCGCCTCCCAGCGCGAGCGGCGCCACTACGAAGAGGCAAACCAAGGACTGTCGCGGCTCACCACGATCAGGACACTCGTCCTGATCGCTTCGGCGCTTGCGATGGCAGCCGCGATGGGGAGTCTGGTCTGGCAGCGCCGAGCTCAGCTGGGACACCTCAAGCTAGACGGTCTCTCCGACTTCGCGATTTGGCGGGCACTACTGCTGGAGAGCATCTTGCTGCTCGGCTCAGGCTGCTCGGTCGGCGCGGTGTTCGGACTCGCTGGCCAGCTGCTGGGAAGTCATGCGATCCTGAGCGTTACAGGCTTCCCGGTCATCTTCTCCCTCGGTCTGCTCGAAGCATTCGGCAGCCTGCTGCTGGTGAGCGCCGTTGCTGTGGGGATTGCCGCAATCCCAGGGTATTTCGTAGCACGTACGCGGCCCGCGATCAGTCATCTTGATTAGCACGCCGGCACCTTAAAATCAGAACAATTCCGTGTTCTGTAGAGCGAAACCCAGCTCCGCTGACCATCGGCCAGGTTTGGGCGCTGGGCAGAGCGGCCGCACGCGAACTGCGCTGGGGTCTGCACGCCGTCTCCGAGGAGCTCCGTCGGTGGCGAGCCTACGCGCAGACGATCCCCGATGGGCCGATCCGCGAGGACGCGCTCTGTGTCCTGGAGCACAAGCGCACGCACGCCCACGGAGCGGCCTTGTTCTGGACGCTTCCCAGCAGACGCAACGAGGACCTCTTGCGTCTGCTCGTCGCCTACGAGCTGATCTGGGACTTCCTTGACAACCTCAACGAGCGTGCGGCGGTCGCAGGTACCAGGAACGGCCGCCAGCTGCACCTTGCGATCCACGAGGCGATCGACCCCGGCACGCCGCTCTCTGACTACTACCGCCACCACCCCTGGCGCGAGGATGGCGGCTATCTCCGCGCTCTCGTCGAGACCTGCCGGACGGCCTGTCGCTCGCTTCCGTCCTACCCACTCGTTCGCGAACTTGCCGTTCGCGAGGCACACCGCGCCGACGTGCTCGCCCTCAACCACCACCCAGACCCGGTCCAGCGCGAAGCGCAGCTCAAACAGTGGGTGGCCAGGGAGTACCCCGGCGAGCAGCAGGCGAACTGGTGGGAGCTCTCAGGAGCCGCAAGCGCGCCGCTCACGATCCACGCCCTCCTAGCCCTCGCCGCCGAGCCGCACTGCTCACCGAGCGAGATCGCAAGCGTTCACGCCGCATACTGCCCCTGGCTCTCAGCCACAACCACGATGCTCGACAGCTACGTCGACCAGCCAGAAGACACCAGCAACGCTGACCACAGCTACGTGGCGCACTACCCCGACCTCGAAAGCGCGGTGCGCAGCATCCAAATGCTCGTCCAAACATCGGTCGCCCAAGCGTGCACGCTGCGCAACGGCCACAGGCACGCCGTGGTCGCCGCTGCAATGATCGCGATGTACCTCTCCAAGGACACCGCCCGCACGCCATCGCTCCGCACGGGCACGGGCACCCTCATACGGGCTGGCGGCACACTCACCCGACTGCTGCTCCCCATACTCCGCGCATGGCGCGTCGCCTACGCCCAACGCTCAGCGTGAGCCAGCGGACCTGTGCGGCTATCTGGAGTGCGCCGACCAATCGGCGCGCTCCGATAGTTAGTACTAAATAGTAAGCGCGGACCTAGCAGTTCACGGCTGGGGCCGCCATCATCCGCGTCGTCGTGACAGAGGACGCGAAGTACCACAGCCAGCATCGCGCGCTCGGAGAGGCCAGCCGCGGCAGTCGCGGGGCCGGGCCGGAGCGGTGATGCTGACAGCGTCTGACGGCCACGATGCCTCGTCGGTGCCAGCAGCCGGGCTTCCTCACTTTCTCCCGGCTGTTGGCACACGCCGCACTCCCAGGCCGGTTGCCATCGAGCTGTCGGCGGCCCAGGTTGACCATGTCGTGCGTGCGGCGTCAGATGGCGGCAGCATGCGGGTGCTGTTGTCCGGGCTCGGGGACGTGCGGTCGGCATTTTCAGCTGGGCGGGAGCAGTTGGAGAACCCGCGGCTTTCCAGGTCGCTGCTGTCTGGGCTCTTGTTGCTGGCGTCCTTTCCGGCGGACGGGAGCTACGTGCGCGTCACGCAGACTGCGCGGATGCTTGGCATGAGTCCGAGCACCACCCACCGGTATCTCGTGACGCTGCTGGCGGTTGGGTTGCTCGAGCGTGACCCGAGCACGCGACAGTACAGGCTCGCAGATGCCGGTTGAAAGCGGGAGTGGGGGCGGAGTGCCTGTGGACGCAGACTCTTGGTTTGCGCCGGGGACGCGAACACCATCGGCGGAGGGCGTCGGGGGCGGGTGTCGCGGTGAATGGTGATCGCGACGTGCTGATCGCGTTGACCGATGGGCAGGTGGCCCAGGTGGTGCGCGGGGCCGCGAGTCGCATGGGTCTCGCGGGTCTGTTGCCTGAGGTGAATGGGCTAGACATGCTGCGTAGCGTTGTGCTGCCGCTGCTCGAGGACGCGACATACTCGCGCTCGACGTTGCGTGCGCTGCTCGCGCTCGCTGCGTTTCCCGCGGACGGAAGCGAGCACGAACTGACCGATGTCGCCAGGCAGCTCGGTTTCTCACCGGGTACTACGCACCGCTATGTCTGCACGTGGATGGCCGTCGGGCTGCTCGAGCAGGACCCGCGTTCGCGGCGATACCGCCGTGTGCCGGCCGACCACGCGTGCGGTGAGCTCGGGATTGCAAGGACGGGTGGGGGGCGTGACGCGGGCTGAGCGCAGACGCCGAACGCGAGCGTCTGCCGGAGGGCGTCACTGGGCGTGGTCGGCCGGTTGGGGCTCGCGACCGCGGTCGATCGGACTGTGCAGGCCGTATTGGTCACTCAACGAAAGGTTGGACCATAATGCAATCACGCAGGATGCCGCATTCCATCGTATGTAGCCTGTGCCTCGCAGCGATGTTGGTCGTTACCAGCTCTGCCGCCGCAGCAAACTGGCCCAAAGGCCTTCCGCAACCAGGGCGCTCTTATGGAGAGGTATCAAAAGGCGAACCGACGTTCTCGCTAGAACCGCAGACCTTTCCAACGACGCCCGAAGCGGTCGGGATTCACCCCGACGGCTTCGAAGAAACCAAAAAAGGCGGCGGCCAGTGGACTTGCAACAACACCTGGGACGTCATCACTAACAAAGCGGCTGGTGTCCTCATAGGCAACTGCTCCAAAGGCAGTATCCTCAATCGCACAAGATACAGCAACAAGAATGCCAGCGGCATTGAATTCTCTGGTGGGTACATATCGGGCAGCTATAACTACTGCGGATGGCTCGAAAATGGAGCGATAACCTATAAAGACGGTAAAAACTATACCGGCTGCTCTGAACCATGGACACCGTACGGGAAAATAGGCTATGCGTATAACAGCAGAACTCAGAGTGGCCCTACATATGCAGCCAGCGTGAATCCAGGCTGCCAACTCTACGCAAATGTTCATCCCTGGCAGAGCACCCCCGAAGTGACCGACGTGATCACCGGGGCGCTGCCGGTCGGCACTCAGCTTGATTGGCGCTACATAGTCGGCTACGGACCTAATCAGCCGCACAAGGACGGTCAGTACGGTGACTACTGGGTGGCGGTCTTTGACCCGGCGGGCTACGGCGGCGCGAACTGGGCCTACGCCCCGTTCTATGGCTGTTTCGCTAACTCCAAAGGAGAAGTGACCCTAGAACCAGGAGAAGGTGGCTACTGGTTCCCCGAAGAATAGGCGGCCCGGAATGTAGGTAATGACGACGGAGTAGCCTCGCCCGCTACTCCGTCATCATGAACTACTTCGGCTCCTTGGGTCCGCCACCGCAACTATGATGTCGGACGAGGGTTGCGTGCTACAGTACGGAAAGCTATCGAATAGAGGGCCAAGAATGGGTAGGCGTGTTTTGCTAGCGGCGGTCGCAGCGGTTGGGGTCTCGCTCAGCTTGAGCTGTTCAGCGGGAGCGCAGGAGCATGTGGTACCTAGGAGTGTGTACCTTCGGATTTCTCAGCCGGGTTCACTCAGGGGGCATGGACGGTTTCATGGGTTTGCCGTATTCGGCTTGCCGCGAGGATGGCATATCCATCGCAATGCGGTCGACGAAGTGACGATCAGGCGCACGCTGTCGCCGCAATGTCCGGTTCATGCCTATGTGTCATCGACCTCGTCGGTTGCCAACGAAGCACCGTCGACACAACTACGTGTGGGGCTGCCGCGGGCATCCGAGCCTAATCAGCCTGTGCCGCTATCCGTGCGCACGATCGCGGACGGGCGCTTGACGGCGACATCCGGTGCATGGCTGCTGGTTGAACCTCCAGCGCAGGCCCGGAGCTTTACGTTCTACGGCGCGACGTTGCTCAAGGTTCGGCATGCTCGCTGGGCTGGCATAACGGTCGGGTTTGTCGCACCAAGCGGGTGCGTTGCGACACGGTGGCCCAGAGGGTCCGTCATCGCAATGCTCGTGAAGCTGCTCCGCACTACAGTGCTGCGCGAAGCGAGCTTCAGCTAAGCGTCAACCGTCAGAGGTACAGTAGCTCGGCAGGTGATCGAGCTTCATGCTGACGCGGGAGCGCGGTCTGCGCGGATGGGGGACCTCAGCAGTACTGCTGGGCTGTCGCCGCGAGGTCCCCAAGCCCGGTCGCCCGGAGGACCCACGCTGAGAGCAGAACGCCGCGCCCCTCGTGCGGGCAGCGCGGCGCTCCAGGGGCGCTGCGGCTCAGACGGTCCCGATCTGCAGCTCGTTGGCGCGGCGGAGGCCACGACGGGCCGACGAGCGTGAAGCCGAGCACGGTGTTGTCGATCTGCTCCTCATTGAAGCGCTCCTGCGCGAGCGTCGCCTCGCGCTTCCTCGGCGCTTGGTCCGGTCCTCTGGTGCGTTGTGCACCATCATTGACAGCCATGCCCGCTCCGAGGACCCCGCCGAAGATGTTCGAGACGCGCAGCCAGGCCTGGCAGGAGGTCGGCCTGCTGCGCCAGATCAACCCGCGCGTGGTCAAGCGCGCGCGCCTGGAGGCGCTCCTGCTCGTGCCGCTGTTCGTGGGCGTGGTGATCCTCTACGACAACCGCCTCAGCCTGTTCGGCACGGCGACGCTCATCAAACATGGGCACGAGTC
>JBKQHH010000026.1:0-10759 GCA_052148875.1 Solirubrobacteraceae bacterium | reverse complement strand
GAGCCGGCGATCACGATGCGATGGTGGTCGAGAGCGTCGCAGTGCCCCGTGCGGGACTCGAACCCGCCCCACCGGATTAAAAGTCCGGCGCTCTACCAGATGAGCTAACGGGGCCTGCGGCGGTCAGTCTGGCAGATGGCCGCGGGGGACGGTGGTCACGAAGGGGGCCGTTCGGAGGCCGCCACGCGCAAGAGCTCGTCCAGGCTGGTGAGCTTGACGCGGGGCCGGCCTGCGGACTCGCCGAGGGCGCGCTCGTGGCGGTCGATCGATTCCCAGCCGTCGTAGGTGACCAGGGCGGGCTGGCGCTCGCGCAGGAGGATCTCGATGGCGTGGGGATCGGGGGTGTCGGGAAGGCGGACGGGAGCGATGTCGCCGGCGTTCGCAGAGGCAGCGGAGTCCTCGGGAGGCAGGTCGGCGAAGATCGCGTCGACCGTCTGTTGAGCGTCCTTCTTGTTCGTGCCGATCACGCCGGAGGGCCCGCGCTTGATCCACCCGACGACGTACTCGCCGGGCAGCGGGGCGCCGGATGAGGGGTCAAGCACGCGGCCGCCGTCGTTGGGGATCGTGCCGGCGCGCTCGTCGAAGGGGACGCCGGGGAGGGGGATGCCGCGGTAGCCGATCGCGCGAAAGACGAGGCTGCAGGGGATGGTCTCGTGCTCGTCGGTGGGCTCGGCGCGCAGGCCGCCGCCCGGCGTCGGGGCCAGCTGGTTGCGGACCAGCTCGACCGCGCCGAGATGGCCGTCGGCACCGGGGACGAGCGAAGTGGGCGAGAGCAGGAAGCGCAGGACGATGCGCCGGGGCCGCCCGGAAGGGGGGCGGGAGGCGTAGTCGCGCAGGATCTCGACGTTGCGCCGGGAGGTCGCGTCGAGGGTGCTTTCGGTGCCCACCCGCCCGGAGGCCGCCAGCGCCAGGTCCAGCTCGTCCGGGCCGACGATGACGTCGGCGTCGGCGAGGTCGCCGAGCTCGCGCAGCTCGGGGTTGGTGAACGCCGCCTGGGCGGGGCCGCGGCGGCCGGCGACGATCACCTCGCGCACGCGGGAGTGGGCGAGAACGTCGAGGGCGTGGTCGGCGGTGTCGGTGGGGGCCAGCTCGGAGGGGGAAAGGACGAGCATGCGGGCGACGTCGAGGGCGACGTTGCCGTTGCCGATGACCACGGCGCGCTCGGCCGAGAGGAGGTCGACCTCGAGGTCGGAGTGGTCGGGGTGGCCGTTGTACCAGCCGACGAACTCGGTCGCGGCGTGCGAGCCGGGCAGGTCTTCGCCGGGGATGCCGAGCGGGCGGTCGGACGGGGAGCCGGTCGCGTAGACGATCGCGTGGTAGTGGGCGAGCAGGTCCTCGCGGGAGACGTGCTCGCCGAAGGTGACGTTGCCGAAGTAGCGGAAGCGCGGGTGCGCGGCGGTCTTCTCGTATACGCGGGTGACGGACTTGATCTTGGGGTGGTCGGGGGCGACGCCGGAGCGGACGAGGCCCCAGGGGGTGGGCAGGCGCTCGAGCATGTCGACCTCGAGATCGATGGAATGCCCGCCCGCCCCGTCCTTGAGCAGGTGCCCTGCGGCGTAGAAGCCGGCGGGACCGGAGCCGACGACTGCGATGCGGATGGGAGGCTCGTCATTCATCGGCGGATTCGTGCGTTTGGGAGGCGCAGTGGCTGCGGAAGATGGGCGCGGCCCGACTCGAACGGGCGACCCCCTCGGTGTAAACGAGGTGCTCTAGCCAACTGAGCTACGCGCCCCTGTCTGGGGACTCAAGGCTAGCGGGACTCGATGGTTGATTCTGGGCGCGAGCGCCTGCGAAGCTGTGCCGATGGGCAGAGGCGGCCAGATCGCGGCGGGCGTGGCGGGCGCGGTCGTGCTGGCGCTGGCTCTGGCGCAGCTGATCCTGCCGCGCCTGGCGGCGAGCAGGATCTCGTCGAGGATCGGCCGCTACGGGAAGGTGCAGAGCGTGAGCGTGAGCGCGTGGCCGGCGGTGGAGCTGCTGTGGGGCCACGTGGGCTCGGTGCACGTGCGGGCGGGGAGCCTGGCGCTGAGCCCCGCGCAGGCGGCGAGCCTGCTGTGGGAAGCGCGGGGGACGGTGAGCATGGACGTGAGCGCGGAAAGCGTGCAGCTGGGCTCGCTGCGGCTGAGCGACGCGAGCCTGCGAAAGCGCGGCAGCGCGCTGAGTGCGCGGGCGGTGGCGAGCGAAGCGGCGGTGAAGGCGGCGCTGCCGCCGGGGTTCGGCGTGCAGCTGCTGCGCAGCGAAGGCGGCGAGGTGGAAGTGAAGGCGACGGGGGCGCTGTTCGGCGTGGGCGCGTCGGTGAACGCGGTGGCGGGCGCGAGCGACGGCAAGCTGGTGGCGCATCCGCTGGGGTTCCTGGTGCAAGCGCTGCAGCTGACGCTGTTCTCGGACCCGCACGTGTACGTGCAGGGCGTGGGCGCGAGCGTGCGCGGCGAACAGCCGCTGAGCTACGAGCTGACGATGAGCGCGAGCCTGCGCTGAGGCGCCCTCAGGCGGCGGCGGCGGCGACGACGCCGGCGACGGCGCTCGCGGTCCGGGGCATGACGACCACGGGGAGACCCTGCTTGGGGCTGATGGTGGGCATCTGGCGGATGCTCAGCTGGAAGTCGTGGGGCAGGGCGAGCGTGCAGCGGGAGAGGATGAGCGTTGCGATGGTGCGCACCTCGAGCTGGCCGAAGCGCATGCCGATGCACGTGCGCGAGCCGCCGCCGAAGGGGACGTAGGCTCCCTTGGGCAGCGCGGCGCCGGCCTCTGGCGTGAAGCGCTCGGGGCGGAACTCGTCTGGTTCGGGGAACACGTCGGGGAGATGATGGGAGGCCCATGAGCAGTAGTTGACGAACGCTTTTGCGGGGACAGTTTGGCCATGGAACTCGAAGGACTCGACCGAGCGGCGCGGCCCGATCCACGCGGGCGGGTACTTGCGCAGCGTCTCGTCGAGCACCATCTCGAGCTCGGCGAGCTCGCCGGACATGAGCTGTGAGGCGGTGGGGCGCCCGCCGGAGAGCTGGGCGTCCTGCTCGGCGAGCAGGCGGGCGAGGATCTCGGGATGGCGGGCGAGCTCGTAGAACATGAACGAGACGGTCGAGGTGGTGGTGTCGTGGCCGGCGAACAGCAGCGTCATGACCTCGTCGCGGACCTGCAGGTCCGACAGCGTGTTGCCGTCCTCGTCCTGGGCGTCGAGCAGCAGGCTGAGGATGTCGTGGCCGCGCTCGCCGGTGGCGCGCCGGCGCGAGATCTCGGAGTAGATGAGCGTGTCGAGCTTGCGCGCGGCCCGCTGCAGGCGCGCCCACGGCGAGAAGGGGCCGCGGAGGATGCGCGTGACGTACTCGGTGGCGTAGAACGACAGGGCGTCCTCGAACAGGGCGGCGGCGTCGATCGTGCGGGCCTGCTGGCCGTCGGGGTCGACGCCGAACAGCGCGCGCATGGCGACGCGCACGGCGAGGCGCCGGGTCCAGGCGTAGAGGTCGACGGTGGTTCCGGGTGTGAGCTCGTCGAGCGCGCGCTCGGTCTCGTGCACGACGGCGTCGGCGGAGGCGGCGATGTGCTCGCGGTGGAACGCGGGCAGCATGATCAGGCGCGAGCGGCGGTGGAAGTCGCCGTCGATCGTGAGCAGCCCGTCGCCCATGAGGCCGATGAGGTCGCGGAAGTGCGATTCGCGCCACGTGAAGTTGGATGCGTGCGAGACGGTGATGTAGTGGTTGGCGGCGGGCCCGAGCATGAAGACGACGTTGGCGTGGAAGATCCTGAGCGTGAAGACCGGCCCGAAGCGCTCGTAGGCGTCGAGCAGCAGCGGCAGCGGTTCGTCGGCGAAGCGGCGCGTGCGGGCGAGCGAGAAGCGGGTTTCGCCGGGCGGGAACGGCACGGCGGCGGCGCGCTCGGCGCGCAGGTCGTCGCGCATCACGGCCAGCGGGTTCGAATTGAGCAGAGGTTCGGGACCGACGAGCGCCACGCCGGCAAGCCTAGCCGAAAGCTGGCCGGCCGGCCAGCTTTCCCGGGCACGGGGCCGACCGCCCAGCCTTGGCATACTGAGGAGGCGCGGAACGTCGCCCCGGCGGCTCCGAGCATCGCGGGGGCGTAGCTCAGCAGGTTAGAGCGCTGCCCTGTCACGGCAGAGGTCGCGGGTTCGAGTCCCGTCGCTCCCGCCTTTGTTGCCTCATCGTCCGCGTCGGCTTTTGGGTGCGTGGCCCGCACCTCCGACGCGGCGGTGAAGTAGTCGGCGAACGCCGTGTTGGGCTTGACGGCCACGATCCGGTTGTCCTTGGCCCATACCTGGGCGAACAGCGAGAGCAGCAGCTTGCGTCGCTCGGCGGGGTTGGGCTCGGCGTCCCAGAAGCGCGCGAAGTCTTCGAGGATGGCGTGCGCGCAGTCGAGGTCGGGGTTCGTGGGGGGCTTGGTGCGTTGTAGCTCCTCCTCGATGATTTGGCGGCGCATGACGTATTGGGGCTTGGTGATGTCGCCCATGAGGTACAGCTCGCGTAGCCGCTCAAGCTGGCCGGTCAGCTCACGGCGCCGCTCGGCGTCCTCGCCGGGATGCCCGCCCGTCTCGGCTTGGATGGTGTCGAGGATGAGCCGGCGTAGCTCGGGGTCGGGCTGGAAGTCGTGGAGCCAGTCGATCAGCTGCTCCTCCAAGGGCTGTGCGGGCGTCATTGTTTGCTCGCAGTCGCCGTGGTTGCGGCGCGTTGAGCACTGGTAGCGGCGCATCCCCTCGCGGCCGGTGCGGCAGCCGTGCATCCGCGCGCCGCAGCGCTCGCAGCACAGGAGCTTGCGCAGCAGGTACTCCTCGGAGGGACGGCCGGGCTTGACGACCCTTGTGCGCCACGAGCGGACTTCCTGCACGCGGTCGAACAGCTCGTCGCCGACGATCGGCTCATGCAGGCCGCGGATGCTGCGGCTCTTGTCGCGCAGCCCGGAGACGTATCCGGCGTAGGCGGCGTTGCACAGCATCTCGCGCACTGTGTCCTTGCTGAACAGTCGTCCGCGGGCGCTGCGTGCGCCCTTCGCGTTCAGCCACGCGGCGAGCGTGCGGTCTGACTCCTGGCCGGTCGCGTAGCGCTCGAACAAGGCGAGCACGAGCGGCGCGCGCTCGGGGTCAGCGACTGCGAGCTTGGTGTCGGGGTCGCGGACGTAGCCCCACGGGAGGCTGCCGACGAGGTGGCCTTGGCGTGCCTTCTCCTTCAGGCCGCTGCGTGTCCAGAAGGACAGCGAGACGGAGTAGTACTCGTCGAACATCTCGTGGATCGACTCGGCGAGGAACGCTGAGGGGTCGGTGTGATCTTCGCCCATCGGCTGCGTGACAGAGACGACACGGATACCCAGCCGCTCGCGCAGGAGCTGCTTGTAGCGGCGAGCCTCGACTTGGTTTCGCGCGAACCGGGAGGTGTGGTAGACGAGCACCACGTCGAACTTGCCGGCGGCGGCGTCGGCCATGAGCCGCTGGAACTCGGGGCGTGCCTCTGACTTGCGCCACCCGGAGTGAAAGTCGCAGTACTCGCCGATCAGCTCTAGATCGTTCTCGGGCGCGAAGTTGGCGATTGCTTGGCGTTGCGCGTCGGGGGAGAAGCCTTGGCCTTGCTCCTCGGTTGACTCGCGGACGTAGGCGGCGGCGCGCTGCGGACTATCGGCCATGTTGCGCGGGGTCGGTGAGGTCGCGTCCGCGGCGCAGCCACCAGTCGGCGAACCATCTGGCGAACGCTTGGAGTTCGGGGTCGAGGTTGCTACGGGAGTCATGGCGTGGGCCTCCTTGCGGCGGGGTATCGGTCCCGTCGATCAGACCAGAGCCGCCCTTCGATCTCAAGCACCTGACAGGTGCATCGGGCCGCGCTGCCGCTCGCCCGCCCTGTGGGTCACGCTTGGCGGATATGGCTGGTGGCAGGCTCGATGTCTTGCGATGTGATGCGGTCAAAGCGATGGGTGTCGGCGAGAAGGACCCAAACGCTTAAGGAAGGTCGGTTTTTGCGCCGTTTCGGTACAGGCTGCCGTCGCTTTCAGTCCCACCAGTCCGGTTCGGTATGCCTGAGCGCCGTCGTGTTGGCGTCGCCGGGCTGGTTTGTAAACGACAACGGCACGTTGTCGAGTCTAGGCGAAGCCGTGATTTGCAGCGACTTTTGCCGCAAACCGTCCTCGCTATTAATGCGAGGGGTTATTCGAGGGGGAAAACGAAGTACAAGGCGAGGGGTTATTCGAGGGCGCATCGCACCGTGACGGCGATGCGCGTGCTGAACGAGAGTGCCGATTCAGTTGACAACGTACCGTTGTCGGCCTCATCCGAGATGCAGATTTGCAGCGGTTTTACCGGCGGAAGGCCCTCCCTTCTAAAGCGGAGGTTAGATCGGGGGAAAGAACGGAGGAGAGAACGGAGGACAGAAGCTCCTCCACTTCGGCCATGTGGCCGTCGCTACAACGGCACGACGATGTCGGCGAGTCAGCCGGCGAGTGCGAGCGCCAGGTCGGCTGCCGGCACGCGGCTGGGGATCGTCAGCTTGATCTCGCCGTCGCGGTCGAGCAGCCATTTGGCGTTGACGATCGTGATGGCGATGACCGCGCCTGTCTCGTCGTAGCGGATGTTGTGGCCCTCCGGTGTGCCAAAGGACTCGGCTGGCATCCTGGGCTCGCCGACGCTCAGGTAGAGCACGTCGGCGTCCGCGTCGTACTCGACGCTGTCGAACGAGAGGGTTCCGATCGTGATCGTCATCGCGGTAGGCCTTCCGGGTCGTTGTCCTGCCCAAAGGCGGTGACGAAGCGGTCGGCGTCTCCTGCAAACTCTACAACCACCCGCATCCACCGGAAGGGGAAGGGCGCACGGGAGCGCAGCCAGTAGCGCTCGCGCCCGGGGCGCGGGTCGGGCTCCTGAAAGTCGGGCTGGCGGATCGCCTCAAGCAGCGTGTCCTGGCGCCCGGACATCTCGACGTGGCGCTGGATGTAGCGCCAGCGCTCCTCGGTCAGCTCGACACTGCGGCCTTGCGGCGAGACAGCGCTCGCTATCACGGGGCTCTCGGTCACGGCGCCAGCTTGCCAGTCTCGCCGGTCGCACCGTTGCGCCTCGCCAGCTGCGCAACGATGCGGAGGACGGCGGGCATCGCAACATGCCCGCCGTCCTGTGTCAGTGCTCTGTCAGCCAGCGGTCAGTAGTGGCCGTGCTCACGCTGTCGCCGTGGGAGCGTCCGCGCAGCCGACGCCTTGCACGGGAGCGATGAGGTCGTCGGCGAGCCTGGCGAGGATCTCCGGGCACGCGACGGTCGCGTCGCTCAAGTGCGCCACGGCCTCATCGACCAGCTCGTCGGGCTCGTTGTTGAGCGAGGCGACGGCCGACCAGTAGACGCGCTCGATGATCGGCCGCAGCTCCCGTGCGGGCATCGTCAGCTCGAACTCGTCAACGTCGGGCTCTTGCTCCCAGCCGAGATCATCGAGCAGCTGAAGCTCAGCCGCGAAGCGGCGGTGCAGTCGCTGGGCGTGGGCGGGTTCGTTGTTGTGCAGGTGGCTGAAGATGTCGCCGATCGCGGTGAAGTCGGTCATCAGGCCGTCGTATAGCGCGTCCCGATACCTTCGGTTGATGGTCAGGCTCATTGTGCTGGTGCTCCTTTCGGTCGAAGCACCGCAGGGGCACGCGCTACGGTACGCACGGCAAGACCAGCCGTAGAGCTACGGTTGGGCGTGGCATCGAAGGGCATGCTCCTTCGGCGCTAAGGACCTATCCCGGTTGGGTGGCGGCGAGGGTTGCGCGGTGGGCCTTCTTGAATGCGATGAGGCCGCTGGAGAGTTGTAGGAGGGCGAGGTGGTTCTCGTCCTTCTTTGACCAGCGGATGAGAATCCCGCGGTTGCGGTTCAGCCAGGAGTGGCAGGCCTCGACGACCCAGCGGCGTGCCTTCCATCCGGGGGTGTGGGCCTTGAGGTCGATCTCCTCGCCGCGTGCACGGATGTGCGGCGTCAGCTCGTAGTCGCCGATCAACTCGCGGACTTCGGCGTTGTCATATGCCTTGTCCAGGCAGATGCCCTGCGGCTGCTCTGGGGTCGGCTCGGGGCGCTCGATCGGGATCGAATCGAGCGTGCCCTTCAGCAGCTTGTGATCGTTGCGGTTAGCGCCGTCGTGATCGAGCCCGACGGGGACCCCCGCAGCCTCCGTGAGGACCGAACGCTTCGCCCCCCCTTGGCTCTATCAGTAGGGTTCGGGCCCGTCTTGGGACCTCCCAGCGGGGCTTTGCTCATCGCCCCGTCGGCTGACAGGAATGACCAGTCGATGCCCACGACCTCGTCGTACTCCAACAGCCCCTGACGCCAGATCTCGTGGAAGACCCCGGCCTGCTCCCACTCCTGAAAACGCCGGTGCGCAGAAGACGAGGAGCACACCCCGGTCGCGTTCAAAGCGTTCCACTGCATCCCGGTCCTGAGCACCAACATGATCGCGTTCATCGCGTCACGGTCAGGCACCCGCGAGCGGTGACAGCCCAACGGGTGAAACGGCGGTGGCGGCAGCAGCGGCTCGATCCGCTCCCACAACCAATCCGGGATACGCCAACCATCATCCTCACTGACCATGTAGCCCATCACAGACCTCCTGATCGAATGGCACGAAGGCCGGCCAATCAGAGATTCGACGCAGGTCTACATAACCCTTCCGGGATAGGTCCTAAGGCCGGGGCGGGTGCTCGAACACCCGTCTCGGCCGCTTGGTTTTGGGGTTGCTGGCGATCAGAGCAGAGCCCCCGGCGGAACGCCAGACGCCATTAGGTCCGCGCCGGAACAACCGGGACAAGCGTGCCCAGCGGACGAGACCGGTGCGTCCGGTCCCGTCCGCGATCTGCTCCTACCGGGCTACGCGCTGGATTGCGGCGCTCGCTCGGCTCCGGACTGGATCATGTCGAGCACGGAGTTCGCGCAGTTGCTCGTCGGGCCGGAAAGCAAAGAACCAGGCGATGGGCTAGGGCTCGGCCTTTACGTCGGCGCGGCTTGCGATTGTGTAGGTGTGTTCTCCCGCCCCGATCCACAAAGTTTCACCAAGTTCGCGCTTTCAGCCGGCGTGTTCCTGCTGATTGCGGCGTTCCTGGTGCCCGCGTTTGTTCTGCGGGAAACAAGCGTCCTACGCATCTCGGAGCACGAACTAACGACGCTAACGCCGCTGGCACGCGCAGAGCTGGAGCGACGTCAGCGTATAGCTCGTGCTACAGGGATAGCCGTGCCCTACATAGGAGTCTTCTTCTTTTTGATTGGTGGTGCCCTGCTCGTCTACGGAGCCCCGCGGCTAAAGCGTAAAGAGGATGCAGACGAAGAGCGCTTCTTCGTTGAGCTCGCCAAGCTCAGGTCAGAAATCGAACCGCAAAGCGAGAGCGAGCGCGAAGAACGTCTTAAAGAGGACGTCGAAGAAGAGCTATGCGACGAGAAGCTGGAAGCGGTTGAGGGCCCAGAGGGCGCACCGACACCGTCGCCCGAACTACATCCACAAGCAACGACAAATGTTCGCGAGTTGATGCTCCGAGCAGCCACAGTCGAGCGAGATGTATTGAACCACCTAGCTCAGATCGCGCCACCGAACTACGAACTGCAGGCGAACGTCAAGGTTTCGGGCGGCTTGCTGCTAGACGGGCTACTTGTTAGCAAGGTTGCTCACCTGCCTGATGTCGTCGTCGAGATCAAGCTAATGCGCGGGTCCTTCCGAAAGAATCTCAACAACCGGCTCAACGAGGGCCTCGGGGTGCTGCTGCGTTATCGAGCCCGAGTAAAGCGAGCAGCCACTGGGTGGCTAATCATAGTCATCGACGGTGCGATCGACGCGGCCGATCGCGATCTTCTAGTGAGACGCGCTGAGGAATACGCCGCGGAGCTTTGGGTCTCAATCATTACTCCGGATGCGTTGTCTGAATTGTCACTGCCGAAGGCGGGCTAATATTCGGCGCGATCCGCGCATATATGGGCAGTGTTCAGTGTTAGGCGAGTCCGCGCCCTTGGGTCGGTGCGGAATGTGCTCGGCTAGACGCACTCCGCGGCAGCGGGTGCATCTCTAGAGCCGAATCTCGATATATGGCGGCGGGGTAACAATCGTGGGTTCGACCCCCGTCGCTCCCGCCATTCGACCTATGTACGAACCCCGGCCCCGAAAATCGGGGTCGTGGTCGTCTTGGGGGCGTCCGGTCTGGGCGGCCTCCGGGATGTCCCGACAGGTTCGGCTCATCTGGCGTCCATCTTTCGGGCACGGCAGACGATGTCTGCGGGGATGCGTCCTTGGGTGAGTCTGCCGTGGTGCACGCGGTCGGTGTTGTAGAAGCGCAGGTAGGTATCGAGCTCGCGTTTCAGTCCGGTGTAGCGGGGGTAGAGGTAGCGCGCGAACGCTGGCCTCCAGCACTCGTCGGGGATCGTCTTGTGCAGTGCCTCGACGTTCCCCCTGGTCTGCGGCCTGCCGGCGTGGATGCGGGTGTGGCGCACCTTCAACGCGTCAACGGTCTTCGTGAAGTCGCCCTTGACTCGTTGCCGTTGTCGCTGAGCATCCGCTCGAGCTTCCAGCCGGTGGCCTTCAGCTCCGAGGCAGGATGAGCGATCGAGAACGACGCGATCCTCTCCTCGACCATCTTCGGCAGCTGATTGGGCATCTGCGGCCCGCGGCGCTCCCGGGGCCTGAGCATCTCCAGGCCGTGCCGGTCGACCTGGCGCTAGGTGGAGCGGTGCACCCCGAACGTCCGGCACGCTGCCGAGACGCTCGTCCTCGCTGCCTCCGCGAAAAGCTGCTGGCGGTAGCCGAACAGCACGTCATCCTTGGTCATCAGGCTCAACCTCTCTC
>JBKQHH010000025.1:0-10937 GCA_052148875.1 Solirubrobacteraceae bacterium | reverse complement strand
TCGAGAGCGTCGCCGTGCGCGTGTCCTTCCACGTGCGCCGTGCGCGTCGCCGCGGGTTCGTGCGCCTGTACGGGGACGTCGCGCCCGCGGAGGTCGGCGCGCTCGTCGGCTTCCAGCTGCTCGCGCCCGGCAGATCCGTCAACGAGGGCGGCACCGTCGTCAAAGCCGGCACCGCCACCGTCTCGCGCTTCAGCCGCGTCGTGCGCCTGCCTCATCCCGGTCTCTACCGCGCGCTGATCAAGGTCGACGACGGCGCGCACGTGTCCAACTACAGCGAGCCGATCCTGATTCGCTGAGGGGTCCGGCTTCGTCGTCGTGTCGCGCCACGGTGAACCGACGATCGACGAGGCGATGATCGAGGAGGCCAGACGGCGGCTGTCGCAGGCCGCGCCACCACGGACACGAGTGATCCTGTTCGGGTCGCATGCGCGGAGGGAGGCCGGCCCACGCAGCGACTTGGACTTCCTCGTGATCGAGCCCAAGGTCGAGAATGCCGCCTTGGAGTCGGTGCGGCTGCGAAGGGTGCTGGGCGATCTCCTGGTTGCGATGGACATCGTCGTCGCGAGCGAGCGTCGGGTGGCAGAGTGGCGCGACGTGCGCGGCAGTCTCATCCACGCGGCCCTCATCGGCGACCGAGAACTCGTCGTCTGATGGCCAGCGCGCATGATCTCGCAGAGCAGCTTCTACGTCGCGCCGGCGAGGACGCGGCTGGGGCCAAGGCGATGCTGCCGATCGGCGAAGTAGCGGACATGCTCGTCTGCTTTCACGCACAGCAGGCATCTGTGTTGCCCTGCTCGCGTTGTTTCACGAGGTCGTCTCCCTCCAGGATGTCTTTGATCTTGTAGTAGGGCGCGACGATCGCCACGCCCGAGTTCTGCTGGATCATCAGCGCTGGCTTGGCCTCTTTTCCTGCCTTGTCCCGGACAGGCGTGACGATGTCCTTATGGCCAGTGTCGATCCCCAGCAGGCCAATGGTCTCGCTGTTGAACGGCATCATCTTGGGCTGCTGATCGGTGCCGTAGATGCCCCGATAGCTCCCAGCACCGATAGTCAGAAATACCGGCGACCCGCTGAACCCTGGCAGCGACCGCATCTCGACGAGATAGGCGTCCACGAGCATTCCACGGCCGTCCCTGACCTTTTCGCCGTCCATCATGGCGAGGTCGCCAAAGCGGGCGAGCGGCTGGTTCTGCTGGCGACCCGAGTGGCCGGAGAAGCGGCCGAGCATGAGCACTTCGTCTCCGACGCCGACGTTCAGCTCCTCGAAGCGCTCGGGAGTCGGGCAGAAGTCCTCCCAAGACAACGGCTCGACTGCCCACTCGGAAGGTTCCTCCAGAAAGATCGGGGCGACCGAGACGTCATCCGCATCGGGGTGATCGACCCAACCCGACACCTCCAGCGCTTCCACGCCCCCGTCCTTCGTGTTGATCCGTAGGGTCGTGCAGCCGCTACCGACGACGTGGATGTTCGAGACGACGTACGTCCATAGATCACCGTCCTCGCCCCTATAGTCGATGAGGAAGCCCGTCCCCCCAGCCCCCTCGGCGGAAAGGGCGTGCGTTTCGTCCTGGAAGAGGTAGACGACCGAGTTGAGGAGTTGATCGGGGATACGGGGCATAACACGTTCGTAGGTGACGTAACGCTGCCCACGCGACGTACGCCTATCGATCCGTCGAGATACACAACGGCATGGCAGCTGCTGCGATCGGCGAATGAAGGATCTCAGGATGTCAGCCAATGCGGCTTGAGCTGATGCGCTACAATGGCGCTGAGCAGGTTGCGGGTTATTGCGCGTGCGAGTCAACGCCTTCTACACTGGGCTACAGAATGACCCCTCTCCCCCTAGAGCACGAGATTCTTTCCGCATTGGCCGGCGGGACGCGCAGCGAGGTCGAGTTCGTTGCCGATCTCGCGGCGCCCTTCGTTGAGGTGGACACGACGTTGCGACATCTCGTTGACGCTGGCATCGTGCAGGTCGTCGGCACCGAGAACGACGAGACCTTCTACAAGATGGCGAGCAGCCGCCCGGCTCGCGTTCCCGCCGCGGCTGCTCAGAGCTCGGGCACCGCATCCATCGCAAGCTAGCCGAGGCACGAGCAGCACGTGTCTCACACGCTCGAAGTGGTGGGCGTGTACGCACTGGCCGCGATTCCGGCAGCCGGTATATCGAGCTTCCTCCTGACACGCGAGCATCGACGCCACCCATTCGGCGATGCGCGCCAGCGAGCCCTGTGGTGGTGGTGCGGGCTGCTGTTCCTAGACGCCGCGGTCGCGGCGTTGCTGTTGACCGGCGCGCTCAAGCTCGACCCATCGACACAGCTTGACGGGATCAAAGGGCCGCTCAGGGCCTTCGTACTCGGTGTGCTCGGTCCGCTCGCGTTCCGCAGCCCGATACGGGAGAAGGACATCAAACACCGGACCGAGGGCGTGGGCATCACCTACCTCTATGACCTCATTCGCATCGCCATGGACCGTCGCCTGGAGGACCGCATCATCCACCTGCGACGCAGCGATCGTGAGCGGGTATACACACACTGTCAGAAGCTGGCGTGGGATTCCGTGTCCTTCCGCGGGAGAATCGAGGAACACCTCGACGAATTGCGTTCTCGCGACAAGGGCGAAATGGAGAAACTGTACGCTTCGGTACGCGCCGCGATGACCTCTGACGACGAGACCCTCCGTATCCGGACGCTGATCACAATCTCAATCAGCGAAGGGTTCAGAGCACTGCTCGCGGACTGCCAGAAGCAGAGCCCAACCACGGCCAACCGCCAACGCGGCGAGAAAGCGGCTCGAGCAGACGCCGCCCTGCTCACCGCGCAATCTCAGAAACTGGCGCAGGACGCCGAGGCGGTGACCGCCGCGATCACGGCGCCACCCGGATAATAAACTCCCTAATCCAAGCCATCGCAGCCTCATCCAGGCATACCGGACGTAGTGTGCTCTCGCTTTCTCGTGGATGTGAGCACGTCGGCGGACGTCTCTAACACGCTGGGTCAGCGGCGAGGCGCCGGTGCCGGCCTTTCGGCCAGGCTGCACCCCTCCTCGCCGGTCGCGACCCGAGCGCATGCTTCCCAGCATAGGTCCGGCATGGCCGTCAGCCGGCTTTTGCGCCTCCGGCACCGTTCCGGCGCGGCCCGCAGCCGCGCCGGCCACCGCCCCGCGGATCAGCCCCGCGCACGCATCCCGGACGGCGGAGCCGTCCCTCTCAAGACATCAACAGCCAGGTCACACACCGCTCGCCCCAGCGGGCAACGGCACGGTGACGATCAAAGTCAGCCAGGCCGTCACCGGCCTGCAGCCGGGCGTCACCTACCACTACCGCGTGCTCGCGACCAGCGCGGGGGGCACCGCGAAGGGCGCCGACCGCACGTTCACCACGCCCAAGATCCCGCTGTCGGTGCAGATCGCAGGCGTCCCCAACCCGGTCGTGTTCGGCGATCCGTTCTTCGTCGAGGGCACGCTCTCGGGGACCGGCGCGTCTACCCGCGAGATCGTGTTGCAGGCCAACCCGTTCCCCTACCTCGCGGGCTTCAAGGACGTCGGCAACCCCGAGGTCGCCAACAGCACCGGCGGCTTCTCCTTCCCGTACGTCGGCCTGCTCGAAAACGCCCAGCTGCGCGTCGTGACCGTCGGCAAGCCCGAAGTCACCAGCCCCGTGGTACTCGAGAGCGTCGCCGTGCGCGTCTCCTTCCACGTGCGCCGCGCGCGCCGCCACGGGTACGTGCGCCTGTACGGGGACGTCGCGCCCGCCGAGGTCGGCGCGCTCGTCGGCTTCCAGCTGCTCACGCCCGGCAGATCCGTCAACGAGGGCGGCACCGTCGTGGAAGCCGGCACCCCCACCGTCTCGCGCTTCAGCCGCGTCGTGCGCCTGCGCCACCCCGGCCTCTACCGTGCGCTGATCAAGGTCGACGACGGCGCGCACGTGTCCAACTACAGCGAGCCGATCCTGATTCGCTGAGCAGTACGGGTCACACCGCATGAGCGGGCGACCGAGCGTTTCGTCCCAAGGCCGGCGTAGCTTCGATGGTGATGGCCGAGGTCTACGAACTGGAGTTCTTTGCCGAGGATGACGGCACGAAGCCAGTGCTCGCTTGGATCAAGAACGACCTGACTGCGACGCAGCGGCGCGCGATCGGGACAGCCATGCGCCGCGTGCTGCAGGTAAATGGGGTCGGAGTGTGCTCAAGCTCCTGGGGCAGACAGCTGGGTGGTGGGCTGTTCGAGTTCCGCGTCCGGCTCACCGGGCGGCAGATGCTTAGCGAGGGCTGGGCGAGCCCGGGCAGTATCGACGCCTCCGAGCGCATTCTGCTGCGCATCTTCTGCCATGCCTACGGCGACCGACTCATCCTCCTGCTCGGTGGATACGACAAGGGGTCGGCGGCGGCGAAGGCCAGACAGAGCAGCGAGATCATGGTCGCGCGGGCGCGCCTGCGAAGACATCGCGCTCGCTGTGCTGCAGGGCAGAAGAGGCGCAAGCGCTAATATGCTGATGTCTTATTCCACATAAGAGGTCAGGGAAAAGGACTGCCGAGCGATGAGCGATTTCGACCGACTGATGCAAGACATAGAGCAGGAGGCCAAGGCCGAAGGGCCAGCGGCTGTTGTGCAGCTGCGCTCCCTCGACAGTCGCTTCCATGTCGCCGGTCAGCTGCTGGCGCTTCGTCGCCGCCGCGGGATCAGCCAGCGTCAGCTGAGCGCGCTGTCAGGTATCCAGCAGGCCGACATCAGCCGCATCGAGCGCGGGGAGACACAGCCCACTACCGTGACCGCCCGTCGCCTCGCTGACGCACTCGGCGCCGACTTCGGCTTCTACGAGGTCGACACCGCCGGCAAAGCCGTCCCGGTCGAGCCGGTGTCGGCGAGCGTCCCGGCGTGAAGGAACTACAGCGGTAGTCTGCCCCGCTCCCACGGGCAGGACTGGTGAGCGGTTCTATGGGCCTTTATTGATACGTATAAATAAAGATCGAGAAACGCCTCGACGGGCTGGCAAGAAGCGGGCAGAAAATCCCCGCACGCGTCGGAAAGACCGTGCGCCGTTCGTATTGGCAGTAGGGACCACACGGGGAGAGGAGACACATGCGCTCAGTCGCACGGCCGCGCCGACACATCCCACGGTACCGCCTGCTCATGCTCAGGCCGCTGCTGCGCTACAGCATCACGCGCGAAGCGTTCGTGCTGCGGGCCGTCGGCGACTCCGTCGGGCCGGTGCTGCGCCCCGACCGGCGCCGGCGCCTTCGCAAGCGGCGCTTCGACGGGATCGACCGCCGCGGCGCCAGCTCGGCGTGAGCGTCGCCGCCCGCGCTCCCCGCTGGCGCGCGCACGCGGCGCCTCGTAACGTTCGCCACCAGGTGATCGACCTGCACTGCCATGTCCTGCCCGGCATCGACGACGGGCCCGCGTCGATCGACGGCTCGCTCGCGCTCGCGCGCGCCGCCGCCGGCGCCGGCACGCGCACGCTGATCGCCACGCCGCACGTCAGCGCGCGCTACCCCAACGACGCGGCCACGATCGCGCGACTGGTCGAGCAGCTCAACGCGCGCCTGGCCGCCGAGGCGATCGCCGTCGATGTCCGCGCCGGCGCCGAGATCGCGCTCACGAGCGCGCTCGAGATGGAGCCCGAGCGGCTCGCCGAGCTCGCGCTCGGGGGCGGCTCGTGGCTGCTGGTCGAGCCGCCCTACACCCCCGCCGCCACCGGCGTCGACGCGCTCGTGCTCGACATCGCGCGCCGCGGGCACCGCGTGGTGCTCGCCCACCCCGAGCGCTGCCCCGCCTTTCACCGCGACCGCGCCGTGCTGGAGTCGCTCGTGCGCGCCGGCGTGCTCACGTCGATCACCGCCGGCTCGCTCGTCGGGCGCTTCGGCGCGCAGGTGCGCCGCTTCGCGCTCGCGCTCGTGCGCGACGGGCTCGTCCACAACGTCGCCTCCGACGCCCACGATCACCGCGACCGCCCGCCCGGGATCGCCGCCGAGCTGGCTCAGGCCGGCCTGCAGCCGCTCGCCGCATGGCTCACCTGCGGGGTGCCCGCGGCGATCCTCGCCGGCGGTGAGATCCCTCCCCCGCCGCCCGGAGCGCTCGAGCGGCTGCGTCCGCGGCGGGCATGGCCCTGGAGCCGCGGCTGAGCGAGCCGTCGGTCGGCCGCGCGGGCCGCCGGCCAGCCGCGCGGGACGCGGTGCGACGCGCAAAAACGAGTCCCGCGCGAGCGTTGAACTCGTATGGCTGGAGTCCCACGCGGGGGTCGCGCAGGCGGGTTGCGCCGTGTCGGTTGAAGCGCTGCCGATCGACGGGACCCCGATCGACGCGGCCGCCGCGCGCGAGCGCGCCCAGCCCCTGGAAGCCGCCGGCTGGGTCGCCCTGCTGGCGCTGCCCGTCGCCGCGCTCGCGTACCTGTCGTTCAACGCCGGCGGCTACTTCCCCAGCGCCACCGGGATCGTCGACGTCGTGCTCGCGCAGGCGCTCGTGCTGCGCACGACGCTCGCCGCGCGGCCGTTCGAGGGCTTCAGCCGAACGCTCGCCGTGCCGCTCGGCGCGCTCGCGCTGTACGCCGCGTGGGGGCTGTGCTCGGTGCTGTGGTCGCACGCCACCGCGCGCGCGATCGACAGCTACGACACCACGCTGCTGTACGTGCTCGCGCTCGCGCTGTTCGGCTCGTTGCGCTACACGCGCGCGCGCGCCGACCGCCTGCTGTACGCGGTGCTCGCCACGCTCGTCGCCGTCTGCCTGATCGGGCTGCTCTCGCGGGTGCTGCCGCACGTGTGGCCGACGGCCAGCAGCTTCTACGACAGCCGCCTGAACTACCCGCTCACCTACTGGAACGCCGAGGGCATGCTCGCCGCGATCGCGCTGATCCTCGCGTTCCACCTGAGCGCCGATCGGCGCGCGCACTGGAGCGTGCGCGTGCTCGCCGCCGCCGTGCTGCCCGGGCTCGCGGCGACGCTGCTGCTGACGTTCTCGCGCGGATCGCTCGGCGTCACCGTCATCGGCCTGCTCGCCTACTGCCTGCTCACGCGCGCGCACACGCTGCCCGCGGCGCTGCTCGCCGCCGTGCCACCCTGCGCGCTCGCCGTGCGCTCGGCGTGGGACGCGACGCTGCTGGCCGGCACCCACCCCACGAGCCCCGCCGCCGTCGCCCAGGGCCGTCATGTGGCGATCGTCGTCGGCCTGTGCATGCTCGGCGCCGCGGCGCTGCGCGCCGCGCTCGTGCCGCTCGATCGCCGGCTGGCGCGGCTGCGCCTCGTGCGCACCCCGCCCTCTGCACGCGCGCGCGCGATCGCCGGCGCGTCGGGCGCAGCGCTCGTCGTGGCGGGCGTGCTCGCGCTCGGCGGCTACGGCTACGCCCAGCGCGAGTACCACGACTTCGTGCACGTCAACGGCGGCGGCAGCGCGACGCAGACGCGCGACCGGCTCTCCCAGGTCGCCAACAACGGGCGCCTGTCGCTGTGGAAGGCCGCCGTGCGCATCTACGACACGCAGAAGCTGCACGGCACCGGCGCGGGCACCTACCAGCTCTACTACACCAGCTACCGCACCGAAGGGCTGTACGTCGTCGACGCGCACTCGCTGTATCTGCAGAGCCTCGCCGAGCTCGGCCTGGTCGGCTTCGCGCTGATCGTGCTCGTCGTGCTCGGCGTGCTCGGCGGGCTCGCCGCGCGCGTGCGCGGCCCCGACCGCGCGCTGTATGCGGCGCTGTTCGCCGTCGCGCTCGCGTGGGCCATCCACCAGGCCTTCGACTGGGACTGGCAGATGCCGGCGGTGACGCTCGGCGTGTTCGTGCTCGCCGGGCTCGCGCTCGCCCGTCCCCGCGACGGGCGCGTCGGGCTCAGCGGCCTGCCGGCCGCGCGCACGCTGGTCGCGCTCGGTTGGCTCGCGCTCGCGCTCGCGCCGCTGCTGGCGAGCACCTCCTACGCGCGCCTGCACAGCGGCGCGCAGGCGCTCGCGCGCGGCGACTGTCCCTCCGCCAAGCGCGACGCGCTTTCGTCGCTGTCGCTGTCGGCCAGGCGTCCCCAGGCGTACACGATCGTCGGCATATGCGACCTCGAGCAGGGCTTCGCGCAGCCGGCCGTGCCCGCGATGGCCGAGGCCGCCACGCTGGAGCCGCGCAGCTGGGAAGACCAGTTCTGGCTGGCCGTCGCCCGCGCCGGCGCCGGCCTCGACCCGCACGCCGCGATCGCGCGCGCGATCGCCCTGAACCCGCTCGAGCCCGGCCTGCGAAACGCCCTGCTACGGCTGCGCTCGGGCGACCCGCGCCAGTGGGAACTCGCCGCGCCCCGCCTGCGCAGCGAAGCCCTCGACTCCGGCAAGTTCGCCATCACCAGCGTATGAGCGCAAACGATCGTCCCGTGTGTCGGAAAACGCGCCGCCCGTTCGTATCTGGATGGAAGGCAGTTTTCGCCAACCAAGACCAAGGACGCAAGGAGATCCAAATGCGGCGTAAGAACGACGCACACACCCAGGATGATGTGGAGGGCGTCGCTCAGCGCCTGCGCGCCGAGCGCACCGAGGCCAGCCCGCTCGAGCTCGACCGGATCAAGACGAGCGCGATGGCGCGCGTGAAGTCGACGCGTGGGCGCGTGGGCACGCGCCGCCTGGCCGTCGCCGGCCTGACGGCCGGCCTGCTGGTGGCCACCACCGGCGGCGTGCTCGCCAGCCAGGGCGGAGCGGCCTCGCCGGGCAACGCCGCCGTCGCCCAGTACGGCAACAACTGCGACGTCGGCAACAACAACGGCGATGGCAACGGCGGCAGTGGCAACAACAACGGCAGCAACGACGACAACTGCAACGAAAACAGCTTCAACAACGAAATCAACAACACCACCATCAACAACATCACCATCAACAACGGCGGTACCAACGTCGTCAACAACTACACGACCGTGACCGCCACGCCGACCAGCGGCGTGCTCGACTCCAAGACGACCAAGCTGGCGACCAGCAAACGCCGCATCAAGATCCACGTCGACGTCCCGCGTGGCGCCAAGCTGAGCAGGGTCACCGTCAAGGTCGACGGCAAGCGCGTGAAGCTGCTCAAGGGCAAGGCGGCCTCGTCCCACATCGAACTGGTCGACCTGCCGTGCTCCAAAGGCGCGACCACGATCGAAGTGTCGGTCACGCTCAGCAATGGCAAGACCGTCACCGCCCGTCACACCTACCACCTATGCACGTCCTGATCGAAACCCAGGCACGCATGAGGGAGCACGTCTAGTCACGCGATAGCAGCCGCGACGCTCCGGGAGGGCGGTCTCCCTCCTCCGCCGCCCCCGGAGCGTCGCGGGCTCCTTCACCAACCCGACAACGAAAGATCAATGGCCCACGAACTGACAACAGCGCCCGCCGCCCGCATCGCCCGCCGCGCCTCGGCACGCCGTCTCTCCCCGCCCGCCGTGACCGTCGGCGGGCAGATGCGCCAGGACACCTTCGAGCGCCTGTTCGAGGAGCACGGCGGGCGGCTGTTCTCGTTCCTCGTCTACCGCACCGGCGACCGCGCACTCGCCGAGGACCTGCTGTCTGACACGTTCGAGCGCGTGCTGCGCTCGCGCACGCGCTTCGACCCGCGGCGGGGCAGCGAGCGGCGCTGGCTGTACACGATCGCGCTGAACCTGCTGCGCGACCACGCGCGCCGGCGCACGCACGAGGACCGCGTGTTGCAGACCGTCGGCGCCAGCGCCGCGCCGCACGGGCCCGACGTCGAGCTCGCGGGCGTGGAGGCTCGCGAGGAGCTGCACAGGGCGATGGCGCGGCTCAGCGAGCAGGAGCGCGAGGTGCTCGCGCTGCGCTTCGGCGCCGACCTGAAGCTGCGCGACGTCGCCCGCATCGTCGGCGACGGCGAGAGCGCCGTCGAGGGTCGCATCTACCGCGCTCTGCGCAAGCTGCGCGACGAGCTGGACTGACTGACAGCGGGGCTGTGCGCCGGCGCCTCCTCGTCCGCCCTGGACGCCCCTGGCCCCGCTCTGCGCCGCTACGGTGCGAGCACGCAACAGCCGCTGACGCTGAGCGCGGTTCCACCGGTACCGCCTTCAGGGCGGCCCACACCGGAGATCGAGCGGTCGGCGTGGACGTCCACCGCGAAGCGGATGCGCGGCAGCTGCGGATAGCGCACGACGCACGTCCACGGGTTGCCCAGCGCGCTCGGGTGCGGGGAGACGCAATGCACGCCGGCCGCGCGGCCGCGATGCCCGGGGCGCGGGTCGCTGGTGGTGAGGATCAGCCGCTGCAGCGCGGCCGCGCTCACCGGCAGCAGACCCTGCTGCTGGGCGACGAACTGGGTGTTGCCTTCACGGCTTCTCAGCGCGAGCGCCGTCGCCACGAGGCCCATCGCGAGAAGCAGCACGACGAGCAGCGCGGGGCGCCTCATGCGCAGTCAACCTCCAACGTCCATCGAGGTAGCCGTTTCATGCCACGTCATACTGTCGATGTAGTACATTCGTCGCCTTCCATACATTCGCCTTGACCGTATATCAAGAACGAGTGAGTGGTGAGTTTATTTTTGCCATATTCCACCGAACGATGCGGTCGCGTGAACAATTGACCTTCGGCCATGATCCGGACGGAAAATGACAACCAGCCTTTTTTGGGCCCCTCCAGCGTGAGCGTTTGTGGGTGCTCGCCGTTGAATGCGAGTGTCCCGTCATCAGATCGAGGCCCAAGGTGAGCGGGCCGCGGACGGGCGGAGACCGGACGGCTGGCGGCGATCGCAGCGTGACCGTCCACCTGCAGGGATTCGGGTTGGAGGCGATCGAGCAGGAGAGCGCCCGCATGGGGGTCTCCGTGGAGGATCTGGCGTCCTTCGCGGTGCAGTACTACCTCGCGGACGTCGACAGCGGGCGCATCTCCCGGCGCATCTCGCGCAGTCCCTACCCGGAGGCTTCGAGCTCCTCCTCCGCGGATGCCCTGCCTCCGGACGCCTCGTCCTGAGCGCGCCGCGCGCGCGTGGTGGCGGG
>JBKQHH010000024.1:0-22432 GCA_052148875.1 Solirubrobacteraceae bacterium | reverse complement strand
GGAGCCGTGCGCGCGCGGGATGCCGAGCGCGTGCGCCTGCGCCTCGGCGCGCGCGTGATCGCGCGAGCCGATCGCCACGACCTCGATGTCGGCTGCCTGGCGCGCTCCGGCAACGAGGAGCTCGTTGATCCGCGCCGTCGAGAGCAGGCCGAGTTTCATCCAGGGGTCATCTTACGGCGCTGCTTGCGCGACGCCGCCGGCGATGAGTTGCTCGACGTAGGGCCCGAGCAGCGTTGCGACGGAGGCGGCGCTCATGCTGGCGGGGCCTTTGGGCAGCCCGGCGTAGCTGATGGCGAGGCGGACGAGGCACTCGCTGAGCAGCTCGGCGTCGTCCTCCTGCACGAGCGGCCAGCTGGCGAGGATGACGGCGGTGAGGCGCTCGACGGCGCGCTCGACGAGCGGCTTGCCCTGGGTGGTGAACAGCGCGAGCAGCTCCTCGGCGCCGTGTCCGTGGACGATCGCGCGCACGAGCGGGTTCTCGGCGGCGGCCTGCAGGAAGACGTCGAAGGCGGCGGCGAGCGCGCTGGCGGGGTCGTCGAGGTGGGCGCCGACGGCGTGCTCGACGGCGAGCAGGAAGCGGTCTGCCTCGCGCATGACGAGCACCTGGGCGAACTCGTCGCGCGAGCCGAACTCCTTGTAGAGGGTCTGGCGGCTGACGCCGGCGGCGAGGGCGATGTCGGCCATGGTGACGTCCGCCCAGCACCGGCTCTGGAGCTGATCGCAGGCGGCGTCGAGCAGGGTGTTGCGCAGCAGCTCGCGCGCGGCGACGGAGTAGGGGACGCGCTCGGGGGTGGCGACGGCGCGCTCGCTCATCGCTGTTGCTCTTCGGCCTCGAAATCGACCTTGTCGCGCACCCCGCAGTCGGGGCAGGCCCAGTCGTCGGGGACCTCGCTCCAGGGGGTGCCGGGCGGGAAGCCCTCGCGCGGGTGCCCGCGCTGCTCGTCGTAGACGTAGCCGCAGGCGGGGCAGCGATAGCGGCTCACCGTGCGCGCTCCGGGCGTGCGGGCCTCCGCTGGCGTGTCATGCGGCGATGCGCTCGAGCGCGCTGCGGCGCAGGCCGGGCTTGAGGTTGGCGCGGTCGAGCTGGCCGTGGTAATGGGCGAGCACGCGGTGGTCCATGACGCGCCGCCAAGCGGGAGGTATGACGGCTAGCAGGATCATGCCGGCGTAGCCGGTGGGCAGCTGCGGCGCGTCGTCGACGTGGCGCAGCGCCTGGTAGCGGCGGATGGGGTTGGCGTGGTGATCGGAGTGGCGCTGCAGGTGGTAGAGCAGCACGTTGGATGCGGCGCTGTTGCTGTTCCAGCTGTGCTCGGGGCGCGTGCGCTCGTAGCGTCCGTCGTCGGCGCGCTGGCGCAGCAGGCCGTAGTGCTCGAGGTAGTTGACGACCTCGAGCAGCGAGAAGCCGACGATGGCCTGGATGAGCAGGTAGGGCAGCACGACGAGCCCGAAGCCGGCGACGAGCGCGGCGAACAGCACGACGGTCATGGCCCACGCGCCGAGGATGTCGTTGCGCAGGCTCCACGCGGGCCTGTCCATGCGGCGCAGGCGCACGCGCTCGAGCTCCCAGGCGGAGCGCAGGCTGCCGATGACGGTGCGCGGCAGGAACGCGTAGAAGCTCTCGCCGAGGCGCGCGCTGGCGGGGTCCTCGGGGGTGGCGACGCGCACGTGGTGGCCGCGGTTGTGCTCGATGAAGAAGTGCCCGTAGCCGCTCTGGGCGAGCGCGACGCGGCTGAGCCAGCGCTCGAGCGAGGCGCGCTTGTGCCCGAGCTCGTGGGCGGTGTTGATGGCGATGCCGCTGACCATGGCGACGGTGAGCGCTAGGCCGACCTTGTCGACCCCCGAGAGGTGCCCGTGCGACCACAGCCAGCAGGCGAAGACGAGCCCGGCGTACTGGATGGGCAGGTACAGGTCGGTGCACCAGCGGTAGTAGCGGTCCTGTTCGAGCCACTTGATGACGCCGTCGGGCGGGTTGCGCGCGTCCATGCCGAGCGCGAGGTCGAGCGGCGGGAAGACGAGGAACACGAGCATCGGCCCGTAGAACCAGAAGAGGCCGAGGCCGGTGGCGTGCACGAGACCCCAGGAGAGGAACGGCAGTGTGGGGATGAGCAGCCCGAGCAGCCAGGCGTAGCGCTTGGGATCGCGCCAGGGGCGTGCGTCGGCGGCGGTCGGCTCGGCTGACATGCGTGGGGCCTCCGTGGTTGTCGTCGGGCACCTCTTCTGCACGCGAACTTTACACAAGGGCCCAAATCTGTCAAACAGGCCGACACGAGAGGTCAGCGGGTAAGCGTGCGTACGCCGTTGCGGCTTCGCTGGGGGCGGGCTGCGTCCTGGGCGAGGACGGCCGTTCATGGGGACCCCTTCCGGGGTCCGGCGTGCATCGCGGGGCGCGAAACGGGGCGCGGTGGGCTCGAAATCAGGCGCGCGGAGGGCCCGCGCGGCCGGGATCAGGTGCCGGGAGGCCGGCGCGACTCCAGGAATTCTTCGTTCTGCCGGCGCTCGCCGCGGACCTGCACGGCGATGTAGACGATGATGATGTTGACGATCACGCCGATGCCCCCGAAGGTGACGATCAGGCCGAACGTCTTGACGAACGCTTCGCTGGCGGCGAGAGGCATGCGGGGAGCCTAGCAACGGAAAGGGCGCCGGTGTCGTAGCCTTCGGTGCACCGCCGCCGACGGCAGATCGGCGAACAAGCACCGGGAGAGGTGCCGGAGCGGTTGAACGGGCGCGACTGGAAATCGCGTAACGGGGGAAACCTCGTTCGAGGGTTCGAATCCCTCCCTCTCCGTCCTGTGTGGTTGCAGCTCATAGTGGACTGATGTCTCGGGACACCTCCCCTTCGTCCACCAGATGCGCCTGACATTTTAGGACGCGCATCGGGCAGGATGCTCTGGACATCGGCCGTACTCGGCGTCCGATGTCGATCACCGCGTGCTCACATGGTGTAGATATCTGTCTGCCACCCAATCGGGCGACACCCGAGGATCAGCCACCTAGAAGACTATACAATGTGGCGATGAGCACCATGGAGGCCTATAAGGCCGAGCTAGCCAGATATCTGGAAGGCTTCGGGGCCAATGTCCGCCGCATACGACTGGACAGAAATGCTTCCCAGGAAGCGGTCTCTCACCGCACCCGACTGCACCGCACGGAGATCGGCAAGGTCGAGCAAGGAATCGTGGAGCCACGGCTCACCACGGTCGTCATCCTCGCTGACGCACTTGGTGTGTCGTTGGATGAGCTCGTCGCCGACCTCTCGGTGCCGGTGGAGCGCAAGCCATCACCACATACCCGACCCTGGCATCTAGACCTCTAGGTCTTCGCGAGCCAGAGCCCGCTATTTCGTTTTCTGGGTTTCTGGCTGCGCGCGATCTTCGCGCCCGACAGCACCCCCAGAGCGCTTGCCCTGACATCCCCAAGCGCGACGAGCAGGAGGTGGCTCTCGAGCTCCTCGAGCGCCGCCCCGCCACGGCGCAGTGACCCCGATTGCCGAAAGGGCTGGGCCGGCGAAGAGTTCGCCAGCAGCCTCAGCGAGCTCGAGGGGACGACGATCGTCTGCCACCCCATTAGGTGGCAGCTAAATAACTGACACCCAATTGGGTGGCGGTCAGGCAACTGTCGCATTTCAGTGTGTTGGGGGTCACCGTACGAGCGTGGTCAGCGACGCAACAATCGTGGATGCAGCCCGGCGGCTTGCGATGGCGGCGCATTCGCCTGCGCGGGTTTTGCTGTTCGGCTCACGAGCGAGAGGGGACGCGCGGGAGGACAGCGACCTCGATTTCCTCGTTATCGAGGAGCGGGTCGAGAACAAGCTGCGCGAGATGGTGCTGCTGCGGGATGCGCTTCCGCCGCTGGGGGTGCCGGTCGATGTCGTGGTTGTCTCGGAGGAGGAGGCGGCGCGGCGGGGCACAGTGCCCAGCACGCTCATACACCGCGCCCTTCGCGAGGGACGCGTACTTGTCGCCGCCTGAGCTCGAAGAGGCAATGCTCCTGTTGCGCAAGGCGCGTGAGGACGCCGACGCAGTCGAGAAGCTCGCCTCCGATCAGGGGATAGCGGATTCTGTGGTGGGCTTTCATGCGCAGCAGGCGGCGGAGAAGGCGATGAAGGCAGTTCTCGCGTCCTGCGGCGACGAGTTTCCCTGGACACATGACCTGCGGCATCTCATGGACCGCCTCGAAGGCATCGCTACACCGCTGCCAGACTCGCTGTCCGATGTTCGCACGCTGGCTCCCTGGGCCGTCGAGTTTCGCTACGGCGAGACGATCGACGACCAGCTGGATCGCGAGCAGGCACTGATGCTCGCACGCGAGATCGTCGCCTGGGCGGAGGCTTCAGTTGGTGCGGAGGCCAGTACCCAGCGGGTGACCGAGCACGACCGTGACCAGGGGGTCGTGCGCGTTCCGGCTGGCAGCAAGTGGCTGTTCCCTTCGGAACCGGCACAACTCACGATCGATCTTGGTGGGACCCGTCTGAACGATGTTCGTTGGGATCCCCGTCTTGGGCCTGATCGCGAGCGATCAGGTGTGCTTGGGATCGGCAAGGCCGCAGCATCGCGTCTCACGAAGGGCGAGACGCTGAGAATCACGCGGAGTCCCGGCGGCGTGCGCCTAGACTGACGGCTTCGACGCGTCCGACGATGCGTTGCGGAGGTTCCCTCTGAGCCGTCGAGCTGGTCGCGGACGCCGGTCCCCAGGTGATGCCGTGAGCCCTATTCAGGAAGCGAAGCTGTCCTGCGTCCGAAGGCCAGGAGAGCTATTTGTGCACTCGATCCCATCGAGCAGCTGCCTCGCGCGATCGAGAGTCGACTACCGGCAGTCACCGTCTCTAGCCGCCAAACCCCGCCAAATGCGGCGAGGGCAGTATGACAGAATAGTCTCGATAGTCACACACATCCACACACGATCGACGAGGGGGACGACGGCCATGTCAGCGATGGAAAGTCTGCTGGGTACGAGCACGAGTGAAGGCGACGTCGTTGGTGGCAAAGCCACCGGCTTTTCCACCAAGGCGGGGTTCGCCGCGGCGCTCACCGGGATCACAGGAGTGGTGATCGCCGCCGTGCAGCAGTTCGCCGAACTGAAGGTGGATCCCGCGCTGAAGGTCGCTGCGCTCGCCCTGGTCGGGATCGGGGCGCTCGCGTGGGCCATCGCCTCCGCGGGTGACGTGATCGCGCGAGCCTACGCCAGCGCCCACGTGGTCCCCGCGCCCAAAGCTGGAGAGGAACCGACCCCCGTTCTGCAGTGGGCGCTGAGCTCGTCGGGTGGCTCGCCGTCACCGCTCGCGGCGGCGCTCCAGGCGCTCGCGGCGTCCACCGCCGCGGCGGCCGGCGGGCCCAACAAAGAAACACCGCCCAGCAGTCAGCTCGTGGCAGTTCCGGCGGGCACCAGAGTCAACTACCAGAACATGGTGCTCACGGCGTTCGCGCTTCGACCCGAGCCCGAAAAGCCAGACACGGTCTCGCTCTTGGTTGCCGGCGTGAACGAGAGCCCTCGGTGGGTCGACGCGTCAGCCACGACGATCGCGCCCTGATTGCCCGCCACGCCACGCCACGCCACGTGTTACCAGCGCGTTACCTTATAGACAAGACGTCGCCGCATCATCAGAATGGTTGCCAGATATGGAGATGCCGTAGAGTCGCTCGTCGCCGCTCACACAAGGGGGTAGTTTGCCATGACCAGCTTGGACCCGTCCGTGGCTCGCCCGGCGCCGCAGGTGCCGATCGCGGACATCCATGTCGCCAGCGACCTACAGCAGAGCAGCGTTCGCTTCCCTGTGACAAGTAGCCTGGCTCGACTGCAGGAGGCGGCGGGCGAGCACCTCGCTCAGGTGCCGGCACAGGCCGTGCGCGCGGCGCAGTCACCCACTGTGCTGCCCGACCCCGCGGTGGCCCGGGCGACCGTTGGAGCAGCCAATCCCGCTTCACTCGCCGCCATCCGCGACGGCGGCGTCGCTCCGGAGCTGGGCGACTCCCCCGGACTTGCAGCGTTCGTCGAGAGGTCGTTGGGCGTCGCTCTTCCCAGGCTCGTAGACCCTGCGCAGAGCCGGACGATCTATCCCGGGTTGACCATCGGCGCGAGCGGTGAGATCGCCGCGATAGACCGAGCGGTCGGTGGTGGCGGAGGCGGCGGGGCGGGCGGCGGGGTGAGCTGGGTCGACGCAGGAGAGTTCTTCACCGATGCCGCGCAGTTCACCGACCCGATTCAGGGCGGCCTGGCGGACTGCTACTACATATCGGCGCTCGCCTCCGTTGCCTGGGCCGGGCCGTTGCTGATCGAGCAGCGGACGCTGCCAACGGCTACCGGCGACGCGTTCGCCGGCGGCACGGCCCTTGACGCGATCAGCTTCTTCGACTCGGCCGGCCGGCACGACATCGACACGTCAGAACTGCTTCCACAGCAGAACAGCCAGTGGATGTACGCCCACGCCGTCGATCCCAAGGAGCTGTGGGTGGGCGTGTATGAGAAGGCGTTCGCCATGTGGAAGGGCGACACGACGAACGAGGAGCCGGACGGCGCCGAATACGCCGTGATCAACTACGGCGATACGGTCGCCGCCGCAGCCGCGCTGACGGGCGGCGCTCCGTCCTATTTCCCGACCACCGACATCATCACCCTTCCGATTCTCAACATCAAGTTCGACCTGATCTCACCTGAACAGATCTGGCAGACCGTGCGGGCGCACTCGCTGGGCATGCGCACGGTGACCCCGATGGTCGCCTGGACGTACCCGAGCGCGACGGCGGCCCCTACGCCGATCGACTACGGGACCGCGAACATCGTCGCCAACCATGCGTACTCGATACTCGGCTGGGACTACCAGAACGGCGAGGAGTACATCATCCTGCGCAACCCCTGGGGCTACTACGAGGGCACCGACAACGTCGAGGGCGCCGGCACGTGGCAGGCATGGGACATCTCCTACTGGCGACAGACGCCACTGTCCAGCGCGGGCGTGTTCGGGCTGCGTGCGGACACTTTCAAGCAGTACTACCAAGGGTATGGCTCGGTCACGTTCCCCGCGGGAAGCGACCCTGTATGAGCGCTCGAGGATGTGGTCTCGTGTCTGCCCCGACCCAGCCGCCCAACCCCGCCCGCCGGCGAGTCATTCCGATCCGATGCAGGCCTTCATGCCGTATGCGTCCGCGAGGGCGCTGTTGGCCGCGATCGACCTCCTGAGCGCCTGCTCGGCGCCTTCTCCGAGCGTGCTTTCCCGGCTGGCCGCGGCGTTCGCGATGTCGTTCGCGTCCGCGGTCTCCTCGGAGAAGCTCGTCAGCAGCTTTTCGATCGCCTGAGCGTCATCCGGGGGCCGTGGCAGCGCCTGGAGCTTGCCCTCCGCCGCACGGGAGAGGCTCACGACCCGTCGCGCGAGCGACACGAACGCCTTATCGGCCTCGGCGACGGGGAGTCCTTTGAGCGATTCCTGACGAGCCTTGAGGGGCTGCTCCTGTGCGCTGAGCGCGCGGCAAACGGCTTCCGCCTGCGCGACGAAGCGCGCCTTCGTCGTCGCTGCGCTCGCGCCGGCGGCCCCTGTCCGCGTGCCGGAGCCGCCGCAGCCCGACAGCAGCAGCGCGGCGAGGCCGACGGCGAGACCGAGAGCCGGTCTGGGCCGGTCGGGCATCGCGTGCATGGTCGCACACGCGCGCGCCGCTCCAGTGCCGCTCGCGTCAGAGTGAGAATGCGTGGGCGCTCCGGCCGGGGACGCGCCGCAGGAGCGACCGTCGCGTAGCTCGACACGCCGGCTGCGGAACATCTGGGTAGAGCCTCTGGGTAGTTGGGCGCGCGAGGCTGCGGGCAACGGCGGATGACGGCTCGCGTGATGCGCCGGAAGCTTGTCTGCGTGCGTGCAGGCGTGACAGAGAGGCTCGCCCGGGCGTGCGCGGCGCACCCGCGGCGCACGCTGGGCGCCTGGGCTGTGGCGCTGCTGGCCGCGCTCGCGCTCGTTGCCACCTCGCTGCACGGGCTGAGCTCCACCTACCACGTGGTGGGCAGGCCCGAGTCGGCCAGGGCGGCGGATGCGATCGCGAAGGCGTTCCCGGCGAGCTCCGGCTACGGTGTCGCCGGCGAAGCGAGCGACGTCGTGATCGTCCACTCGGCGCGCTACACGGTCGCGGAGCCGGCCTTTCGCGCCTTCGTCGGCGACTTCGTGCGCGCGCTCGGCGCAACCGGGAAGGCGACGGGCGTCGGCAGCTACCTCTCAGGCGGGCGGTCGCTCGTCTCAGGCGACGGGCACGCGACGCTGATCTCCTTCTCCTCGGCCAGCGCCACGAGCGTCAAGCCGATCGTCGACCTCGTCGAACACGACCAGCGCTCATCCGGCTTCGGCGTGTCGATCACCGGCGCCTACCCCGCCCAGAACGACTTCAGCAAGCTCTCGCAGAGCGACCTCGAGCACGGCGAGCTCGCGTTCGGGCTCCCCGCCGCGCTGGTCGTGCTGGTGCTCGTCTTCGGGTCCGTGCTCGCCGGCCTCGTGCCCGTCCTGATGGCGCTCGTCGCGATCGTCGTCGCCCTCGGGCTCGTCGCGCTGCTGTCGCTCGCGTTCAGCCTGTCGGTGTTCATCGTGAACATGCTCACCGGCATGGGGCTGGCGCTCGGGATCGACTACTCGCTGTTCGTGATCTCGCGCTATCGCGAGGAGCGAGTCCGCGGGCTCGCCGAGCACGAGGCGATCGCGCGCGCGGGGGCGACCGCCAGCCGCGCGGTGCTGCTGAGTGGCAGCACGTTCGTGATCGCGCTGTTCGCGATGCTGCTCGTGCCGACCCAGATCATGCGCAGCCTCGCCGCGGGAGCGATCGTCGTCGGCGTCGTCTCCGTGGCCGGCGCCCTGACGCTGCTGCCGGCGCTGCTCGGGCTGCTCGGCGACCGCGTCAACGCCCTGCGCGTGCCGCTGCTGGGACACGACCTCGGGCGAGCGCAAGACGCCGAGGGGCGGATCTGGCGCAGGATCGTCGAGCGGGTGCTGCGCCGCCCGAAGCTCAGCCTCGTGCTGGCCGCGGGGCTGATGATCGCCGCCGCGGCGCCCATCTTCGGCCTGCACGTCGGCGCGAGCGGCGTCAGCTCGCTACCCGACAGCCTGCCCTCCAAGCAGGGCTACCTGGCGCTGGAGCGCTACTTCCCGGCGCAGAGCACCTATCCCGCCCAGATCGTCGTCGAAGGGGGAGACAGCGCGGTCCGCGGCGACCTGGTCGGGCTCCAGGCGCGGCTCGCACGCGACAGGCGCTTCGGTCCGGGCGCGGTCGCTGCCTCCACGACGGAGCCGGTCGTGCTCCTGTCCGTGCCCGTGCGCGGCGATCCCGCGTCATCGCAGGCGGTCGCGGCCGTGCGCAACCTGCGCCGGCAGATCCTCCCGGGCGCATTCGCCGGCAGCGGCGCGCGCGTGCTCGTCGGCGGCAACACGGCCGAGAACGCCGACTACTTCGAGGCGGTCACCAAGCCGACGCCCGCGGTGCTCGCGTTCGTGCTCGGTCTGAGCTTCATCGTGCTGATGGTCGCGTTCCGCTCGCTCGTCGTCGCGCTGCTGTCGATCCTGCTCAACCTGCTGTCCGTCGGCGCCGCCTACGGCCTGCTGACGCTCGTGTTCGTGCACGGCGTCGGCGCCACGCTGTTCGGCTTCCAGCAGGTCAGCACGATCGAAGCGTGGGTGCCGCTGTTCCTGTTCTCCGTGCTCTTCGGCCTCTCGATGGACTACCAGGTGTTCCTGCTCAGCAGGATCAAGGAGAGCCACGACAGGACGCACGCCACCGGCGCGGCGGTCGCCGCCGGCGTGGCCTCGACCGCGCGCATCATCACCGGCGCCGCGCTGATCATCATCATGGTCTTCACCGGCTTCGCCCTCGGCCAGCTCGTGATGTTCCAGCAGATGGGCTTCGGCGTCGCCGTCGCGCTGCTCCTGGACGCGACCGTCATCCGCGTGGTCGTGCTGCCCAGCACGATGAGCCTGCTCGGCGAGCGCGCCTGGTACCTCCCCGGCTTCCTGCGCTGGCTGCCCCGCGTGGAGGCCGCGCGCGTCGAGCCGCTCGCGCCCGCCGCTGACGGCGCGCCCGCCACCGCGACGGCCGCGCGCCTCCATTGATTTCTTGCGAGCAAATGGCGGCGCAGGAACGATGACGCTTCTCACGGACGTCGAGCACGTCGATGCGGTTCTCGGTCGTCCCCACAGCCTGCTCGAGGCGCCGCGCTTCGGGCCGCGCGGCGAGCTCGTCTACAGCGACGTGATCGCGGGCGGCGTCTGGGGGTGCTCGCCGGAGGGCGCCGTGCGCGAGATCCTCCCCAAGCGCCGCGGCATCGGAGGCATCGTCGCGCACGCCGACGGGGGCTGGGTGATCAGCGGGCGCAGCGTGATTCACCTTCTGCCCGGCGGTGAGCAGCGCGAGATCCTCTCAGGCGATGAGGTCTGCGGCTACAACGACCTCGGCGCCACGCCCGACGGCGAGCTGCTCGCCGGCGTGCTGCGCTACCGGCCGCTCGCCGCGCGGGTCCGCCGACGGGCTGGCGGTCGACTGCGACGGCGGCGTGTGGGTCGCCCTCGGCGAGGGCGGCGGGGTCGCCCGCTTCCTCCCCGACGGGGGGCTCGACGACGTCGTGGACCTGCCGGCGAGCTTCGTCTCGAGCCTCAGCTTCGGCGGCTCGGACATGCGCGACGTGCTGATCACCACCGCCGACAACCACGTCCGGCCGGAGCTCGGCGGCACGCTGCTGCGGGCGCGCTCCGCGATCCCCGGAGTGGAGGTCACGCCGGTCGTCGTCTGACCGAGCGATCACGCCCGCGACGTTGCGCTGTATCGGCGTCTGAGATCAGCCCCGGCGCCTACCCCAGCCCGGGGTCGGGCGCGCCGAGCTTGGTGACTTCGGGCGCCTCGTACGGCCGGCCCGGGCAGCCGCCCAGCGCGAGCACGCGCATGCCGTCGGCTCCCGGCCAGATCTTGCGCCTGGGCGCCGGCCCGACGCGGACCATCGTGTCGGGGTCGATCGCGACGCGCTCGCCGTCGATCTCGATCTCGCCGGCGCCGCGCAGCACCACGAACACCTCCTCCTGGCCGCTGTCGGCGTGGTCGTGCTCGGGGTACTGCTCCGCGTTCGGCGGCAGGTCGATGACCTGCATCCCGAAGGACTCGACGCCGAGCGTGGCGCGGGCTCGCTTGAACGAGCCGAAGACCACGGCCTCCATGTCGTCGATGGGGGTGGCAGTGAAGTCGGACATGTCGCCTCCTGTGCTGGTCGGGTGACCGTCGCTGACCGGTGGGGCGGCCGGCGGGCGGCCGGGCCGGCATTAATAGCACGAACGTTCGTACTTTTCAGCGGGGTGGTGTGACTAAAATGGGGCGGTATGGCGACGAAGACGGCGACGAAGGCGGCAGCGACCCGGTCGGCGATCCTCGAGCGTGCGGTCGACCTCGCCTCGACGGAGGGCTTGGAGGGGTTGACGATCGGCAGGCTGGCGGGCGAGCTGCGGATGAGCAAGAGCGGCCTGTTCGCCCACTTCGGCTCCAAGGAGGAGCTGCAGCTCGCGACGATCGACGCGGCGGCGGCGCGCTTCTTCGATGAGGTCGTAGCGCCCGCGCAGCAGGAGGACGAGGGGTGTGCGCGGCTGCGCGCGTACTGCGAGCGCTACCTCGCGTACCTGGAGCGGAAGGTGTTCGCGGGCGGCTGCTTCTGGGCGGCGGCGGCGGCGGAGTTCGACGATCGCCCGGGGCCCGTGCGCGACGCTGTGCGCGCCGGAGTCGCCGGTTGGCTCGGCGAGCTCGAGCGCCAGGCTGCGATCGCGGGCGTCGAGGACGCCGCCGAGCTCGCGTTCGAGATCTACTCGCTGGGTCTCGGCGCGAACGTGTTCTCGCGTCTGCTGGCGGACGAGCGCGCCTTCGGCCGGGCGCGGGCTGCGATCGCGCGCCGGCTGCCGGCTGACGATTAGGCTGGGCGACATGTGGCTGCAGCGTGAGCTAACGCTCGAGTCCCTGCCGCGCGGCTTCCACCTCGTCACGCGCGAGGTGCTGGCCGCGCTGCCCGAGCTGCGCGACGTGCGGGTCGGCCTGCTGCACCTGCTGATCCGCCACACCTCCGCGTCGCTGACGCTCAACGAGAACGCCAGCCCGGACGTGCGCCGCGACTTCGAGGCGTGGTTCAACGACGCGGTGCCCGAGCGCAGCGCGCTGTGGACGCACACGCTGGAGGGCCGCGACGACATGCCCGCGCACATCAAGGCATCGCTGCTGGGACCCTCGCTGACGCTGCCGATCAGCGGCGGCGGGCTGGCCCTCGGGACCTGGCAGGGCATCTACGTGTGCGAGCACCGCGACCGTGGCGGTCCGCGCTCGCTGGTCGCCACCGTCTGGGGGGAGGCGGCGGGCCGGCGGTAGACTACGGCGTTCTGCGCCCGTAGCTCAGCTGGATAGAGCGTCGGTCTACGGAACCGAAGGTCGGGAGTTCGAATCTCTCCGGGCGCGTGTACGGTCGGCGTCAATCCCTGCAGGCGCGACCACGCGGCAAGACTCGCAGAACGTTTACCACGCCTGTCTCGGCGTCGCGCTCAAAGCGCACTCGCCAGTCGCCGACCCGCAGTCGCCATTCCTCGACGTTGGTCAGCTTGACGACGTCGCCGGCCGGCGGATTATCCGTGAGCCGGTCGAGGGCAACGATGATGCGGCGCTGGACAGGAGGGTCGAGACGCTTGAAGTCGCGCCCCGCGCGCGCCGAGAAGACCCAGCCGCCGCTGGCGCTCAAGCGACCTCGCGCCTGATTTCGTCCGCCGAGAGCACATCTCCGCGCGCAATCTCTGCTCGCGCTTCGCGCACTCCCTCATCCTCCTCAGGCGTTGTTGGCTCATCATCGAGCGGAGCGCGCTCGAGCATCTCTCCCAAGGCGTCGCGCTGTTCGCGCCGACGGACGATGAAGCCGAGGGCATCCTGCGCCTCGGCCTCAGACAGGTCTTCGATGGTCTGCCGCAGCTTCTCCTTCGCGGTCATGCGACACACGGTAGCGCCCATACTCCACGAGCTCAAACCGAGCAGTGTTGCATCGTAGCCCGGCTCAGCTAGTCCTCTCCAATATCTCGACCGTCGATTCACCGCCTCCGAGCCCGCACCGCCGGATGGAGTAGCCCTACCGGGAGGAGGACGCGCGCTGCAAGGCGGACGAGCCGACGATCACGCCCTCCTGCGGGTGTCCCGGTACCGACAGCCAGGTGCCACCGCCCCGGACGCAGGGCGGGGTGAGCGCGAGTGGAGGCGCCGCGGGAAGCCGATCGACGATCCGGCCAGCGGAGTACGTCGACCATTCGAGCACGGTTCCGCGAGCCGCCTGCACTCCGGGCGCCCGGCCGATCAGCACGTCCTGTTCGGCGAGCAGCGCGCTGGTCGTGGCGGAGAAGATGAGCTCGTGCCGCGTGCCGTGGCTGTCGAACGCGAGCGCCAGTCCTCGGCGTCCGAGCTCGTCGGTCACCGTGCCGAGGGCCTTGACCCCCGGCAGGCCGGCGGCCGCGCGGTACAGCGCGGCACGCAGCGCCGGTGGCGCGTCGGTCTCGCGCAGCAGGTCGCCGACCTGGGTGAACGCCTCTGCCGGGCCCGGCGGTCCGCCCTCGACCTTGCCGGTCAGCAGGCGCGCGCGCAGGGTCGCGGGATCCCTTGGCAGGCGGCCGAGCGGGATGGGATCGATCGACAGGCAGCCGCGCGCCGCCCACGTGTCGCTCTCGCCCGCCGGCTGCGCCGGAGCGGCCCTGCATGCGGCCGCTTCGCGCTCGGAGAGGTAGTGCGCCGGCCCGTCGATCTCGCGGAACAGCCCTTCGCCGTCGGCTGCGACCCAGTTCTGGCGGTACTGCTGGAAGACGAGCTGGCAGTAGACGCCTCCCGGCAGGGCGGTGTCCGACCCCGTGAGCGAATGCGACGCCGTGTACAGGTATTGCCCGGGTCCGGGCATCGCCCATGGCTGGGCCGAGGCGATGCGCGCGAGCCGCTGGAGCAGCGGCCCGGCTGCGAGCGCGGGCTCTGTGGTGGACCCCGACCGCAGGGACGCTCCGACGGCGATCGCAAGCCCCGCCAGAGCTACGGCGAGCGCGGCGCCCGCGAGCAGGCGCACTCGTGACGGAGCGCTCCTGCGACGGACGGCGCCACCCGGCGCGCGCTCTCCTGCACGCACGGCGCGCTCGAGCGACTGCCTTGCCGCGCTCCTCGCCGTGTCGCTGGGCGGGCTGGGTTCGCTGCGATGACGCCGCAGCAGGTCTAGCTCGTCAGTCATCTGTGCTCCTGGCATGGGTCGGGTCGGGACAGGGTCGCGGCTGCTCGAGCCGCGACCTGAGGTGCGCTCGCGCTCGGGCGAGGCGGGAGCGGACGGTGCCGAGGGGGATGTCGAGCGCTTCGGCGATCTCCTCGTAGGACAGTTCCTCCCAGGCGTGCAGCAGCAGCACGTCCAGCTGTGCTGGGTCGAGGCTCGCGAGCGCGCGGGCGAGCCTGTCCGTGTCGGGCCCGTCGCCGGCGTCGCGGTCGCCGCCGCGCGCCGCGGCGGGGTGCTCGGCGCTCAGCAGCACGAGCGCTCCCTGCTCGCGCCGCTCGACGCGATGACGCTCGTGCAGGAGGTTGGTGGCGATCCCCAGCAGCCAGGGCCGCGCGCTCGTGCTGTCTGGTCGGAAGCTCCGACGCCGCTCGAACGCGACCACGAAGGTCATCGACGCGAGGTCGTCGGCCTGCGCACGGGGAGCGCGCCGGGCCACGTACCGATGCACGGCGACGTAGTGGCGGTCGAAGATCCTCGCGAAGCTCTCCGGGCGCTCCAGCGACCCCGCGATGGTCGCGCTGTCCGAGGCGCCATCGGGGGCGAGGAGTGAAGGGCCCATCGCCATCTATTGTCGGTTGACGCTCGAAAAGTTCCCGCGACGGCCGGCTGCGTCGATCGCCTGGCAGCGCACCGCGAGCGGGGCGCGGGTCACGGGATGCGCGCGCTGAACCGCCCGACGAGCGTGCCGCCGAGCCCGCGGCCCCCCGGCCTGGCGGATGCCGTGAACATGACCGTGCCCCTGTAGAGGCCTGGGCGGGTGAGGTTGGAGAAGATCAGCCGGGCCTGCCGGCCGGCGCGCAGGTCGGACGACGTGCCGCCGATTCCCAGCGCATCCGGCGTGCCGGGCTGGCGCAGTTCCACCGTGTACTGGTTGAGCGCATTCGCGATCGGCACACGCGCACGGAACGTGACGGTGATGCTCCACGCGGCGGTTCGGCTGCGGGAGACGGTGGCCTTGATCGGCGTGCGCAGCTGCGCCGCGGTCGGCTGTGGCGTCGGTGCCGGCTGATAGCCGGGTGGGGTCCCGCAACCGCCGGCGGGCGGCGGGCCTTCCGGTTGCGGGAAGCGGCACACCAGGCCGCCGCGGTAGGTGATCCGCGTGATCGACGTGCTCGTCGGCATCAGCCCGGATGTCGCTCCGTTGAAGTCGTGCCCCGCGGCGTGGGGCACGACGATCAGATACGCCCCCTGCGGTCCCTGCGGAGTGATCGTGTGCGTCACGCCGGCGTATGCGAATGCGATGCTCGTGGCGTCGGGCCCGAGCAGCCCGTAGTAGAGGTCGCGCTCGTCCTTCTCGGGGCACAGTTGGCCGGAGCGAGCGCCGACGGCCATGCCGGGTGGGGTGCAGCGACGGAACACGGAGCCGCTGCTCGGCACGTCGCTTTCGCTCACGTTGATGAACAGCTCGCCGCGGGCGTCCAGCGGCGCGCATCCCCCGGGGCCGGTTGCGAGCGCGGCGGGCAGCGGGTGGAAGCGTCCGTCGTTGGCGAACGCGCCGTCGATGCCGAGCGTGCCGAGCTCTCCGTCGAGCACCCGCCCAACGGTCACGCAGCCGAGACCACGGGTCGTTCCGGCCACGCGCATGCCCCACGGCGGCCCTCCGGCCGGATCGGCGACCCGCACCGTCAGCAGGCGGCTGCTGCCGGTGCGCACGGTCCCGAGCCCAGATGTGGGCGACGGCGGACGGAAGAGAGGAGTGCCAGGAGCGCCTTCGGGCGCGCCGAAGCGGATCACGCCCGTCGCCGCGAGCGCCACCGCGGTCCCCAGCAGCAGCGTCGCAAGCGACGCCAGCAGCGGCACGTGTCGCCGCCACGCGCGCCGCTCGCGGTGGGCGTGCAGGCCGATCGCGTGGGTGAGCTCTCGCTCGAGCTCCGGGATCAGCGTCATCGCTCCTCCATCGCCATTCGACGTAGGCGAGACAGGCCACGGCTGACCCGCTGGCGCACGACCGCCTGCGAGCACGACAGCTCCGCCGCGATCTGCGCGTAGCTCGCGTCATCCAGCACGCGCCTGCGCACGGCGTCGCGCTCGCTCTCGGGCAGCCCGTCGAGCCACTCGCGGACGACCGCCTCGCCGCTCTCGATGACGGTTCGCTCGACGCTCGCGATCGTCTGCTCGCTGACGCGAAGGGTCTCCATCCCGAGCCGCTGACGGGCCTCCGACTCCACGCGTCCTCGCTCGAGGCTCGCCGCCAGCACGTTGCGGGCGATGCCCAGCAGCCAGGCGCGCGCTCCCGCGCGGGCGGGGTCGAACTGCGCGCGGGCGCGGTAGGCGCGCGCGAACGTCTCGGCGGTCAGATCCACGGTCAGCTGCGCGTCGCCCGAGAGGCGCCCGAGGAACGCGACGACCGCGGACTCGTGGCGCCGGTAGAACACGGCGAACGCCTCAGGCGTGTTGGACGCCTGCTCGAGCAGCCGCCGGTCCGAGTCTCGCGTAAGCCTCATCGATATCTACTTGCCGGAAAGCTCGCCGTTTGTGACGCTCTACCCCACGACGCTGCTGACGCAGGTGGTGCCGGTTCGTGACGCAGACTGGCAAGATTGCGGCCATCGGCGCGCTGTCGGACGCCGGCGCGATCCTCGCCGGCGAGACCGGCGCGCACATCGTGGCCGGGCCCGTGAGAGCTTCGACGATCACCAGAGCCTCCGCCGCGACCGCACATGCTCGCCAGCGATGAGAAACCAGCGCTCCACTTCAGCCACCCGGCGTGCCTGGAGCACGATCCGCGCGCGCACATGCCCGAGCACCCGGACACGCCGGAGCGGCTGCTGGCGATCGAGCGGGAGCTGGCCGGCACCGGCTGGCTGGGCTGGGAGCGGCGCGAGGCGCCGGCGGCGCGGGAGGATCAGCTCGAGCTGATCCACAGCGCGCGCCTCGTGCGACACGTCAGGGAGCTGTGCCGGACGGGCGGCGGCGCGATCGACGGGGACACGTTCGTGGGCGAGCCGTCCTACCGCGCGGCGCTGCACGCGGCGGGCGGCGCGTGCGAGATGACGCGCGCGCTGATGGCGGGCGAGGCGCGGCTGGGGTTCTGCGCGGTGCGCCCGTCGGGCCACCACGCGGAACCCGATCGCGCGATGGGCTTCTGCCTGTTCAACAACGTCGCGCTCGCGGCCGAGCTCGCGATCCGCGAGCTGGGCGCCGCACGGGTGTTCGTCCTGGACTGGGACGTCCACCACGGCAACGGCACGGCGGAGGCGTTTCGCCGCCGCGCGGACGTGCTGTTCGCGAGCATCCACCAGTCGGGGATCTACCCGGGCACGGGCCCGCTCGGCGACGTCGGCTCTGGCCCGGGCGAGGGCTGCACGATCAACCTCCCGGTGCCGGCGGGCTCCGAAGAGGACCTGTGGCTGTCGCTGATCGAGCACATCGTGCTGCCCGCCGCCGCCGCGTTCGAGCCGGAGCTGGTGCTCGTGTCGGCGGGCTTCGACGCGCACCGCGCGGACCCGCTGGCCGGCTGCCGCCTGGAGGCCGCGTCGTTCGCGGAGATGGCCCGCCACGTGCGCGACCTGGCGCAGCGGCTGGACGTGCCGCTGGGCGTGGTGCTGGAGGGCGGCTACGAACCGGTGGCGCTCGCGCGGTGCGTGCGGGAGACGCTCGCCGCGCTCGGCGACGGCCGGGCGCCCACGTCGGCGGCGCCGGAGGCGCTGCTGACCTCGCGCGCGGCGGCGCAGTTCGCCCGCTACTGGCCGCTTTGAACGACCGCCCGTAGTTTTCCGCTGGGGTACGGCAGTCAAAACCGGATGCCCGCGGTCCGTGTCCATGTGAGCCTTGGCGTCGTGACATCCGAAGGCGCCACCGAGCTCGTGCGACTGCGCGACGGCTCGTCGGTGACGGTGCGCGCGGCGACGGCGAGGGACGAGCCGGCGCTGCTGTCGTTCCTGAACGGGCTGTGCCTGGAGGCCCGGCGCATGCGCTTCTTCACGGGGGCCGCCGACATCCCCTACGCGGCGCACCTGGCGGCTGCCACGGGCGCCGATCGCTACGGGCTGATCGCGCACGACGAAGCGGGTCTGACGGTGGCCCATGCGACGTACGTGAAGCTCGACGAGCAGCGCGCGGAAGTCGCGGTCGAGGTCGCCGACCACCTCCACGGCCGCGGTCTCGGGACGACCCTGATCGAGCGGCTGGCCGCGGTCGCGGAGGCGCGCGGGATCACGAGCTTCGTGGCGGAGGTGCTGCCCGACAACAGCGCGATGCTGGACGTGTTCCGCGACGGCTTCGACGCGCAGCTGCACCTCCACGACGGAACCGACACGGCGGAGTTTCCGACGGCGGCGTGGCGGCTGGCGCACGAGCGCTTCGCGCAGACGCCCGACGACCTCGCACAGACCCCCGACGGCTCCGCGAAGACGCCCGACGGCGGCCTTTCGCTCAGCGACGTGGACGCGGGGCCGCGCGCCAGCTGAGCCGGCGAAACCGCGATGGACCCGGCCCCACCGCGGTCGGCGACGCGCGGCCGCTGGCTCGCCGGCGGCTGTGCTCAGCCTCGCTGGACGGCCATGAGCTGGTTGCCGTCCTGGTCGCGGAAGAAGAACATCGGCGGCACGGGGTCGCCCATGCGCATCACCGCCTCGTCCACGTCGACTCCCTGCGCCAGCAGGCTCGCGTGGTCGGCGTCGATGTCCTCGCTGGTGAAGCCCACGCGCGTCTGGATCCCGGTGGGTTCCCCTTCGCGCGGAGGCACCAGCGCGATCGTCGTGGCGGCGCCCGCCGGCGCGACTTCCACCCAGCGGTCTCCGTGGCCGAACGGGATGTCCGCGCGCTTCTCGAATCCGAGCTTGCCGGTGTAGAAGTCGAGCGCCCGGTCCTGGTCGCTGACGGGCACCATCACCGTCCCCAGCTGGGTGATGCGGGTCGTGGTCTCGGTATCGGTCATTTCCGTCCTCCTGCTCGTCGATTGGTGGGATCTGCAACGTGATACACCGCGGCGGCCTACGCTGTCGAGATGGAAATCGACGGAGCCGTCTGCATCGTCACCGGAGCGTCGTCGGGGATCGGCGCGGCGACGGCGCGCCTGCTGAGCGGCCGGGGCGCGCAGGTCGTGCTCGCGGCCCGGCGGGCCGGGCGCATCGAGGCGCTGGCGGCGGAGCTGCCGGGCTCGCTCGCGCTCGCGACCGACGTCACCGCCCCCGGCCAGATCCAGCGTCTGGTGGCTGCGACGGTCGAGCGCTACGGCCGCGTGGACGTCCTCGTGAACAACGCCGGCCAGGGTCTGCACGTGCCCATCGAGGAGCTCGACCCGGTGGACCTGCGCGCGGTGTTCGAGCTCAACGTGATCGCGCCGCTGGTGGGTATGCAGGCGGTGCTCCCGGTGATGCGCGCGGCCGCGGGCGGCGCGATCGTGAACGTGAGCTCCGCGACCTCGCTGCGGGTCTTCCCGGGGCTCGGCGGCTACGCCGCCACGAAGGCCGCGCTCAACATGCTCTCGCAGGTCGCACGCGTGGAGATGGCCGGTGCGGGGGTGACGGTGTCGGTCGTCTACCCGTCGGTCACGGCCACCGAGTTTCACCAGCGGCTGCGGGCGGGCGAGCTGCGCGGCGGCGGGCACGCCATCGCACCCGACCCGCCGGAGCTGGTGGGCGAGGCGATCGCATACGCGATCCGCGGCGGCGAGGCGCACGTCCTGGTCGCCGATCCGCCCAGGGCGATCGTCCCCGGCGACGCCGAGGGCTGGGGCGCCCTGCTCGCCCGCCAGGCCCCCGTCAGCCGGCGGTAGGCGTGATCGTGACGGTTTCCTTCTTGGCCTCCTTCGGCAGGGGGATCGTCACCTCGACGACGCCGTCGTGGGTATTGGCCTTGATCTTCTTTGCGTCCACGCCGGCGGGCAGCGCGAGCGAGCGCACGAACGATCCGTAGCGGCGCTCACGGCGCAGGAAGTCCTTGTCCTTCTCCTCCTTGCGCTCCTCGTGCTCGCCGGAGACCGTGAGGATGTCGTCCTCGACCTCGATCTTGACGTCCTCGGGTTTGATCCCGGGTACGTCGGCGCGCACGACCAGATTGCCGTTGTCGCGCACCACGTCGATCGCCGGCACCCATGTGCGCTCACCGACGTCGAACGTTTCGCCGAACATGCGGTCCAGCCGGCTGCGCAGCTCGCCGAGCTCCGCAAACGGTTCCCATCGCGTCAATCCTGCAGCCATTTCATTCTCCTTCTCGCGGTGTGTCCAAGTCCTCGTGTGCATCGGCCAAACGCCGAAACGTGCACCGTTCCGAACTTATTCGCGAACGGGATCGCGAACATCGGTGAGCGCCCCCAGAGCGCCTCCGTAGTTAGGTGCAGCGGAGGTCTGCGGTCAAACCCCGACGTGTTCACCGCGGTTCGCCGCGATGGCAGGCCCGATGCGGTCGGTCATGCTCTGTGTCGAGAGCGTGGGTGTTCCGCAGGGAACGACCGCCAAACCGGCCAGTGGCATCTAGCCACGAAGCCAACGGCACCCACGCTCTCAAGATATGTGTGCGATGAGCTCGTCGACGGCACCGATCGGCCCGGGCGAGTCGGGCCGCGTGGGCGGTGCCGACGAGCTCCTGCTGCGGGCGCTCTCACGGCCGGCGATGTATGGCGCGGTGGCGCCGGTCGCGGTGCACGAGACGCACGCCTCGTGGGTGTTCGTCGCGGGGGAGCGCGCGTACAAGGTCAAGAAGCCCGTCACGCTGGCGTTTCTCGACTACGGCACGCTCGCCCGGCGGCTGGCGGCCTGCCGCGAGGAGGTGCGCGTCAACCGCGAGCTCGCGCCGGGCCTGTACCTGGGGGTTCGGGCGATCGTGAGGAGCGCGGGCGGCTTCGAGCTCGCGGACGAGCATGCGCCCGGCGCGGTCGAGTACGCGGTGGAGATGCGCAGCTTCGCCGAGGGCGACACGCTGGCGGGGCTGATCGCGGCCGGAGCCCTGACCGATGAGCGCGTGCGCGCGGTCGGGCGGCGTCTGGCGGCGTTCCACCGCGTGGCGCCGAGCGTGGACGGCGGCGGCCCGCGCGAGGTGTTGGGCATGTGGCTGGCGAACGTGCGCGAGCTCGCCGAGGCGAGCCGCGCGCTCGCATGGCGGGTGGAGCTCGCGGAGGGGTTCGGCGCCGCGTTCGTGCGCGCGCACGAGGGCGAGATCGAACGGCGCAGGCTTGCGGGGCTCGTTCGCGACGGGCACGGCGACCTGCGCTGCGAGCACGTGCTGGCGGTTCCGACGGTGCGCGTGGTGGACCGCGTGGAGTTCGACCCGGCGCTGCGTCGTACCGACGTCGCCTGCGATCTCGCGTTCCTGACGATGGATCTCGAGGCGCTCGGCCAGCGCTGGGCGGCGGACGCGCTGGTCCGCGCCTACCGGCAGGCGGGGGGCGACCCCGGCAGCGAGGTGTTGCGCTGCTTCTACGCGGCCCACCGCGCCCTGGTCCGCGCGAAGGTGGCGCTGATCGCCGCCTCCGAGCACGAGCCGGCCGTGAGCGCCCGCCAGCTCGAGGACGCGGGGGAGCGCTGGGCGCTCGGCGAGCGGCTGTGCTGGCGCGCGCGCGCCCCGGTGGCGCTGATCGTGTGCGGTCCGGCCGGCAGTGGCAAGTCGACGCTGGCGGCGGCGCTCGCGCGTCGCTCGGACTTGGCGCTGCTGTCCTCGGACGTCGTGCGCAAGTCCGCGGCTGGGCTCGAGGCGAGCGAGCGGGCGGCGCCCGAGCTCTACGGCGAGCGGTTCACGCACCTGACATACGAGCGGTTGGGGCGCGAGGCGCGGCTCGCCCTCGCCCGCCGGCATGGCGTGATCGTGGATGCCACCTGCCGCTCGCGCGAGGATCGCGCCCTGCTGCTGAGCGAGCTGAGCCAGCGCGGCCTGACGCTTCTCGCGGTTCGCTGCACCGTGCCGCTCGAGCTGGCGATCGAGCGCGCGGCACGGCGCATGGCCGATGCCGAGCGCATCTCCGACGCCACGCCGGAGATCGTCGCCGAGCAGCACCGCTCCTTCCAGGCGCTCGAGGAGCTGCCGGCCGGCAGCGTGCTCGAGCTCGACGCCACGCGGGCGCTCGACGAGCAGGTCGCCGAGGTCACACGCGCCGTCGACCGTCTGCTGCTTTGCCACAGTGGCTCTTCGGTCGTTTCCACGGATCAATTTCGATCGGATGGGGGCTAGCTTGGAGCGATGGGCGAACTACGTTCGGCGTCGGCTCTCTCCAGCAGCGGTGGGGGGGGGGGCGGGG
>JBKQHH010000023.1:0-8188 GCA_052148875.1 Solirubrobacteraceae bacterium | reverse complement strand
GAACGCCAGCGCGCGGTCGCGGTGGATGAGATCGGCGAGAGCATCTGGCCGGGAGCCGACTACGCGGTCGGCGCGAGCGTGCGCTACTACATCCACGCGCTGCGCCGCAGGATCGAGCCCCAGCGCGGCAGTCGCGAGCCGTCGGCGTTCATCGCCGCGCGCTCCGGGACCTACCGCCTGGACCTCGACCACGTGGAGGTCGACGCGGACGAGTTCGAAGCGCACGTCAGCGCCGGGCTGGCGATCGCCGAAAGCGACCCGCAGGCCGCCGCCGCGGAGTTCGAGACGGGCCTCGCGATCTATCGCGGCGACTTCCTCGCCGACCTGCCGTACGCCGAGTGGGCGATGCCCGAGCGCCATCGCCTGCACGATCTCGCGTGCCTCGGGCTGCGCCGCCTGGCCGACATCCGCCTGGAGCGGCGCGTGCTCGACGGCGCCTCCCGCGCGCTCGAGCGCCTGGCGACGCTGCAGCCGTTCGACGAAGACGTGCACCGCCGGCTGATGGAGCTCGACATCGCGCAGGGGCGCCGCAGCGACGCCGTGCGCCGCTACGCCGCGCTGCGCGCCAGGATTCGCCAGACCTTCGGCCACGAGCCCGAATTCACGCTGACGGACCTCGCGCGGCCGCGGGTGTAGGGGGCGGAGCACAGTCGGCCGCTCAGCAAGGCGTTCCGCGAGGACGACCTGTAGCCCACGCCATGCCCTATCAGTTCGATCGGCGCCCTCGTCGATCGAGCGTCCCGTCTCAGGCGCGGATTACGTTTGACGGCAATGTCACACGTGTCCATACAGCTGCCCCTCGGCACCCCTCGCCGCAATGCTCACGCTTGAGGGGATCGCTTACGAGGCCGGTCGCGGCGCCCTCGCCGACCAGGAGGCCCTGGTGGCGGGGATACGGCAGCGAACCGGCACGCTGCTTGCCGCGCACGCGCTTGTGGCGTCGTTCTTGGGCGCGACCACTGTGCGGGCTCAAGGACTGCATGCGTTGGGCTGGATTGCGCTGGCAGCCCTGGTTCTCGGACTTGTCGCCGCGGCGGTCCTGCTCGCGCCGTGGCAACTCAAGTTCGCCGTCGATGCACGCGAGCTTTACGACGAGCTCTACGAGCAGGCCGCGCGTGAAGCGCCGGCGGACACCCTCGGCTGGTTGGCGGAAGCAGGCTATGGATACCAGGCCCTGCGGGAAAAGAACGCGGCGAAGGTGCGGCGCATGTCGTGGCTGTCGGGGGCCTTGGGCGTGCTCATGGTCGTGCAAACACTCGCGTGGTTGGCGGCGCTGGCGGTAGACTGAGCACCATGGCGCCAAAGCCTCTACCACCCGAACAGATCAAAACGCCTTCGACGTCGATTGGGATCGAGGAGGGTCGCGGCGGCTCGTCGCCGCGCCCAACACCCCGACCTGGTCCAGGCAAAGCGCATCGAGCAGCTGCTGAAGTACCTCGTCGCTGAACGCCAGCGCGCGGTCGCGGTGGATGAGATCGGCGAGAGCATCTGGCTCGCTGCGATCCGCAAGCCACCCCCGCACGGTGCTCGGCTTCGCCCCCACAGCCGAGCGCGAACGCGCCGCCGTGCCGCGGACGTAGAGTCCCGTCCCATGCGCGGCCTAGCTTGCGGGCATGGGTGCCGACTACATCGTCGAGCTCGATGGCGCGTTCGGGGCGTGGATATGCGTCGAGTTCACAACCGACCGACGGCAGGTTACGGACTACGCCGTGGCGCTGTTGGTGGAAGAGGCCGGACAGGTTAAGACGGTCCGCCTCTACGACGGTGCTCACAGCAGGAACGAGTTGCACCGACACACCCGCACAGGGGGCAAGCAGGCCGCCGAGGTCTTTCATCGCGGTACTCTTGGAGAGGGAATGCGTAGCGCAATCGACGCTATCAAGCACGGTTACGGTCATATGATCGAGGCATGGCGTACATGATGAGTACTGAGAACGGCAACTCGCCCGCGGCGCGGGTGATGGACGAAGCTGTCGAGCTGGCGATCGCGGAACGCTCGCCCTACCCGGAGCGTGCTGCCTTCATCGACGCTGATGGCCCCCGCACCGGCGTGGCGATCAAGCGCGCCATCGATGAAGATCGCGCCATCGTGCTCGTCTCCGCGGACGGCAGCACGCGCATCCTGCGCGCAGAGCCCGCTCACGACTGACGCCGTCCCGCGCACCTCGTGTCACGCCACGGTTCGGGAGGATCGACGTGATCAGAAATCGACCATGCCGTGGTCACAAAATGACCAGACGGTGGGCGGCTGGTGTTCGGGTGCAGACGGTGTGGTGACCGGCGCCACATAGGTTTATCGAAGCCGCACGCCATCGTGTCTCCCAAAAACAGGGGAACCGCGTCGAGTGGGCTCGCAGTCCGCGATGGGGGTCGCGGCCAGCGACGGCATCCCCGACGATCCGCTCTGTCGGCCTTTATTGACGAAGCTCGACAAGACCTGAGAAAGCGTCCTGCACCGGGTCGATCCGCCCGCGCCACAGCATCGCCAGCGCGCATGCGAGCACCACGCCCGCGCACCCGAGCGCGAACGCTCCGCCCGCGCCGTGGGCGTCGACGAGCGATCCGCCGAGCGTCGATCCCGCCGCCATGCCCGCGATCGTCGCGCCCCTGTGCCACGTGAACGCCTCCGTCGCGGCGCCCGCCGGAGCGAGCGCGCCGACGAGCGAGAACTGGCAGGAGAGCATCGGCGCCACACCCAGCCCCGCGAGCACGCTCAGCGGGTACGCCGCGGCGAGCGCGTGCGTTGCGATCAGCGGCGCCACGCCGGCCGCCATCGCCAGCAGCAGCGCCACGTAGCGCAGCCCGATCGCCCCTCGCCAGCTCGCCGCCGAGTACGCCAGCCCGCCGGCCATGCTGCCGACGCTGAACAGCGCCAGCAGCGGGCCCGCCGACCAGCGCGCGCCGTGCGCCACCGCCAGCGCCGGCAGCCCCACCTCGACCGCGCCGAGCACCACGCCCGACAGCAGCACCGTCGCCAGCAGCGCGCGCAGCCCCGGGCTCGCCAGCGCGCCCGCCCGCGAGCGCTCGCGCGGGGCGTCCGCCCGCCAGCCGCTCGACAGCTTCGACGCAGCGAAGAACGCCGTTCCGCAGACGGTGATCGCCGCGCACGCCAGCACCGCCGCGGAAGGTGAGACGAGCACCGCCGTCGAGCCCACCAGCAGCGGGCCGAGCGTCCAGATGACCTCCTGCGTGGTCGCGTCGAGCGCGTACGCCGTCTCCAGCGCCTCGCCGTCGCCAGCCACCTCTGCCCACAGCGCGCGCACGCAGCCCGCGATCGGCGGCTGCACCGCGCCCGCCAGCGCCGCCAGCGCGACGATCGCGCTCACCGGAGCGCCCCCCTGCCCGTGCCCCTCGGGGTGCGCGATCAGCACCAGCGCCACCAGCAGCGCCGCCTGCGCGCACGCGGCCGGGAGCAGCACGCGCGTCTGCCCGGCGCGATCGACCAGCGCGCCCAGCAGCGGGCCCACGAGCGCGCCCGCCAGCGCGAACGCCCCCACCGCCACGCCCGCCGCCAGGAACGAGCCCGTGTGCTCGCGCACGAACAGCAGCAGCGCCAGCGAGAACATGCCCGACGGCAGGCGCCCGATCACCGAGCTGATCAGCAGCCGCGCGAAGCCCGGAACCGAGAGCAGCGCGCGGTAGCGGGCGATCACGTCGCGTGCGCGCGCGCCGCGTGCGTGCGCGCGCCGTTCGCGCGGCCGGGCGCGCCGTTCGCGTGGCTCGGCTCGTGCGGGGTGGGGCTCTCCGACTCCACCGGGCGCAGCTCCCCCAGGTGCGCGAGCTCCTCGAGCGCCGCGATCAGCGTGTCCACTTCAGCGTCGGTGTTCGCCGCCGTCAGCTGCACGCGAAAGCCGACCTCGTCGCGCGGCACCAGCGGGTAGGCCGCGAGCGTGACGTACACGCCGCGGTCGAACAGCAGCCGTCCCACCTCGTCGATGCGCGTGTGCTCGCGCAGCGGGATCTCGACGATCGGCAGGCCCGAGCGGTTGGGCGTGTGGACTCCCAGCCGCGCCAGGCAGTCGAGCACGCGGCGCGTGTGCCCGTGGACCGCCTCGCGCAGCTGCTCGCCGCGGCGCTCGTTCACGTCGAAGCCGGCGAGCGTCGTTGCCAGCGAGGCGACCGGCGAGGGCCCCGAGTACAGGTACGGCGGCGCCGCCACCTTCAGCAGCTCCTTGGTCTCCGTCGGGCACGCGATGAACGCCAGCAGCGACGAGTAGGACTTGGAGAAGCCGCCCACCAGGACCAGGCTCTCGTAGCTCTCGTCGCAGTGGCGCACGATGCTGTTGCCGCGCATCCCGTACGGGCAGCGCTCGCCGGGGCCGCGTTCGCCGATCACGCCGAAGCCGTGCGCGTCGTCGACGTACAGCAGCGCGCCGTGCGCGCGCGCCACCTGTGCGAACGCGCGCAGGTCGGGCACGTTGCCGGTCATGCTGTTGACGCCGTCCATGCACACCAGGCGTTTGCCGCTCGGCCCCGTGCGCAGCAGCTCGTCCAGGTGCTGGGGGTCCTCGAAGCGGAAGCGCTTGACGCTCGCGCCGCGCGTCTTGGCCATCTGGCAGCCGTCGTAGATCGTCTTGTGCGAGCGCGAGTCCAGGAAGATCGTCCCCGACGCCGCCAGCACGGGGATCACCGACATGTGGATGTGGGTGATCGTCGGCAGCACCAGCGAGTCGGGGCTTCCAAGCAGCGCCGTCAGGCGCTCCTCGATCTGCTCGTACAGCACCGGGCTGCCCAGCAGGCGCGACCAGCTCGGGTGGGTGCCCCACGCGTCCAGGTACGCGGGCACCGCGTCGATGATCTCGCGGTCGAGGTCGAAGCCGAGGTAGTTGCACGAGGCGAAGTCCGCCAGCCACCGCGACCCCACGCGGATCATGCGCCCGTCGATCTCGTCGATCACCGCGTCCATCATCGGGTGCGAGCGCGTCAGCTCCGTCAGGTCGCGCAGCGCCTCCGGCACGCTTCCGCCGGCTTGCTCGCCGCTACGCGCGGCACTCGAGCCGTTCCCGTTCCCGTTCCCGTTCCCGCTCGAGGACGGCCTGCTGACGCCGACAGAAAGCTCGATGCGCGCCGGCTCGGTAGGGACCGGCTCGGCGCGCAGCAGCTCCTCCAGCTCGATCGCGGGCAGCGGCCGCGAGAGCGCGTAGCCCTGGACGAGCTCGCAGCGGTTGGCCACGAGCGAGCTCCACGTCGTGTGGTCCTCGATCCCCTCGGCGACGACGCGGCTGCCGATGCTGTGCGCGAGCTGGATCGTCGCCTCGACGATCGCCGCGTCGACCGGGTCGGAGGTCATGCGCCCGACGAACGAGCGATCGATCTTGACCTCGCCGACGGGCAGCGACTTCAGGTGGGTGAGCGAGGAGTAGCCGGTGCCGAAGTCGTCGAGCGACAGGCCCAGGCCCAGCTCGCCGAGCTGCGCGAGCACGTCGCCGATGCGCACGGGGTCCGACAGCACCATGTTCTCGGTGACCTCCAGCACGAGCGCCTCCGGCGGCAGGCCGTAGTCGGCGAGCGTCGCCGCGACCTCGGTGGGGAACGCCGTATCGAGCAGATCGGCGACCGTCGTGTTGACGGCGACGTGCAGGTCCAGTCCGGCCTCGCGCCAGGCCTTGACCTGCGTCAGCGCGAGCTCGAGCATCCTGTGCGTAAGCGCGCGGCCCAGCCCCGCCTGTTCGGCGACCGCGATGAACTGGTCGGGCGGGACCATCCCGCGCTCGGGGTGGCGCCAGCGCGCGAGCGCCTCGACGCCGACGATCCTGCCGCTGCTGGCGTCCGCCTTGGGCTGGAAGTGCGCCTCGATCTCCCCGCACTCCAGCGCGCGCGAGATCTCGCCCGCGAGCGTCAGACGCTCGAGCGAGTGCTTGTCGCGCTCGCTGGCGTAGCAGACGCGCCCGGACTGCGTGCTCTTGGCCTCGTACATCGCCACGTCCGCATGCTGCACCAGCTGTTCGTCGTCGCTGGCATGCTCGGGGAACAGCGCGATGCCGATGCTCGCGGTGACGCGCAGGTTGACGCCCTTGATCGGGAACGGCTCGCCGATCACCGCCAGGATCTTGTCCGCCACGACCTCCGCCTGGGCGGCGTCGCACGGGCCGCTCAGCAGCACGCCGAACTCGTCGCCGCCAAGCCTGGCGGCCATGTCGGTGGCGCGCAGCACCGTGTGCAGGCGCTCGCCCACCTGGCACAGCAGCTGGTCGCCGGCGTCGTGGCCGAGCGTGTCGTTGAGCTCCTTGAAGCGGTCGAGGTCGAACAGCAGCAGCGCCAGGCTGGTGTCGCTCGCGCGGCTGGCGGTGATCGCGTCGCGCAGGCAGCGCAGGAAGTGGCGGCGGTTGGGCATCGACGTGAGGTCGTCGGTGAGCGCCTGCCGGCGCGTTTCCGCGAGCGCGCGCACGTCGCGGAAGGCCAGGCCCGTGCGCGCGAACGCCGCGAGCATGGTGGCGAACGCCAGCGCGAGCGCCAGCGGGTCCAGGCGGCTGAAGTGGTCGTAGATCAGCAGCCCGAGCGCGCTGAGCGTGAAGGCCGCGGGTATCCCCAGGACGGCCGAGCTCGGCACGCTGTCGCTCTCCACCGCCGCCCCCGGCTGCCACGCGGCGAGCGCCAGCAGCAGCACGCCGACGTCGTACGCGAGGTTCGTGGCGGCGCTGGGCGCCGACGCCCCGCCGGCGACCTGCAGCGCGTACATGCAGTCGGCCGTCGCCAGCGCGAGGAAGCCGGCGCCCAGCATCGCCCACATCCGGTCCAGGCGCCAGCCGCGCAGCGCGAGCACGCCGACGACCAGCCCCGCGAGCAGCAGGTCGCAGATCGGGTAGGCCGTCTCGGTGACGACCGCCGCCGTGTTGCCCGACACCGACGCGAGCACCGGGCGCAGCACGATCGCCGCGCCGACCGCGGCCACGCCGAGCCCGGCGATGACCGCGTCCAGCCAGATCCTCGCCGGCACCCGCCGCTCTTTCACGCGCGCGAGCCCGATGATGCCGACGTAGCAGCACGGGTACAGCGTCAGCCACATCCCGTCGCAGATCGACGGGATCGGCGGGTTGGGCAGGTGTTCGATCCACGCCGCCCACAGCACGTTGCCGAGGCCGTAGATCGAGATGCCGGACGCGAACCACATCCACGAGCGCCGCGCCTCGGTGGTGCGCACGGCGCGCCAGCACACGATCACGCCGACCAGGATGTAGACCGCGGAGGTGACCCAGTCGCGGATCACTCCTCCGAACGGGGCGCCGCCGACGCCGGACACGGCGCGCACGGCGGTCGTCGCGACGAGCGCGATCAGCAGGGCGGTGGTGGCGCTCAGCAGGCGGCGCTCGCGCACACGCAGCACCGACGCCAGTGGTAGCGGTGACGTGCGCATGGCGACAGTATCGGACGGCGCCGCCGTCGGCTTGACTGATTTTCGAACTGCTCGACTCGGTGCTCGCGCTCCGGCATCCCGTTTACATAATTGACATTAGAGGGATGGGCGATCTATGTCACACATGACTTCCGACAACCGCAATGTGGGCGTGGCTCGCGCCGAGGCGATGTAAGGATGGGTTTATTCAGCGGCGGCGGTGGCCGGCGGCCTGCCGCGCACGGCGCCGAGCGCCCCGTCGAGCGGATGCGCGTTGCCGACTGCTCGAACGGGCTCGGCGAGAGGCGCCGGCGCGAGCAGCCGCGACGCGCCGCTGCCGCGCGTTCTAGGATGAGACGGACATTCGGCTCATGGCCCGGACTTCCAGCCACCAGATCTCGCGCGCGGTCTCGCGCTCCGCCCGAGGCCGTCGTCCGCCGAGCGCCCGCTCGGCGAGCGAGGACCAGCCTTTTTTGGTCCCCGCCCGCGGCCCCCGCGGCGTGAGCGCGCGCGGGTGCCGTCCGTTGAATGCGAGTGTCCCGTCATCAGATCGAGGCCCAACGTGAGCGGCCTGCCGGCCGGCGAGGATCGGGCGGTCGGCGGCGATCGCAGCGTTTCCCTGCGGCTGGAGGGCTTCGCGTGGGAGTCGATCGAGCAGGAGAGCGCCCGCCTGGGGGTGCCCGTGGACGAGCTGGTCTCCTTCGCGGTGCTGTACTACCTCGCGGACCTCGACAGCGGGCGCATCTCCCGGCGCATCTCGCGCAGTCCCTACCCGGAGGCTTCGAGCTCCTCCTCCGCGGATGCCCTGCCTCCGGACGCCTCGTCCTGAGCGCGCCGCGCGCGCGTGGTGGCGGG
>JBKQHH010000022.1:0-4365 GCA_052148875.1 Solirubrobacteraceae bacterium | reverse complement strand
TGCTGCTGTGCCTCGAGCTGATGCTCAACGGCGGCAACCTCGCGCTGATCGCGTTCTCGCGCATGTGGGGCAACGGCGACGGGCAGATCCTCGCGATCGTCGTGATGACCGTCGCCGCGTGCGAGGTGTGCATCGGCCTGGGCATGATCGTCGCGATCTACCGCCGCCAGCTGCCGATCGACGTGGACGAGCTCCGGGAGCTGCAGGGCTGATGCACGGAGGGCAGGCGTGAGCACGACGACGTACGGCTGGCTGGTGCTGCTGTTCCCGCTGCTGGGCACGCTCGCGACGGCGTTCGGCTACCGCGTGCTGCCCGGCCGTTCGGCGGGCTGGCTGGGGACGGGCGCGATCTTCCTCGCGTTCCTCGCGGCGCTGGGCGCGCTGATCTCGCTGCAGGGCCACGCGGCGGGCGATCGCCAGATGGTGTCCTCGCTGTGGAGCTACGCGTCGACGGCGGGCATCGACGCGCAGACGTCGATCCTCGTCGACCCGCTGTCGGTGTTCATGATCCTCGTCGTCAGCGGCGTGTCGACGCTGATCCACCTGTACTCGATCTCCTACATGGACAGGGACCGCGGCTTCGTCCGCTACTTCTCCTACCTGAACTTCTTCGTGTTCTCGATGCTGCTGCTGGTGCTCGCGGGCAACTTCCTGCTGCTGATCGTCGGCTGGGCGTTCGTGGGCGCGGCCTCCTACCTGCTGATCTCCTTCTGGTACCGGCGCACGACGGCGACGAAGGCGGGGATCAAGGCGTTCGTGATCAACGTCGTCGGCGACGTCGGCCTCGTGCTGGGGACGTACTTCATCTTCAAGCACACGGGCACGCTCGACCTGCTGAAGACCTTCCACGCGGCCGAAACAGGCGCGTTCGGCCACACGGCCGCGGGCACGAACGCGACGAACGGCGGCGACCTCGTCGCCGGCTGCGTGCTGCTGCTGGTGGGCGCGTTCGCGAAGTCCGCGCAGATCCCCCTGCACACGTGGCTGCCGGACGCGATGGAGGGCCCCACTCCGGTCAGCTCGCTGATCCACGCGGCCACGATGGTGACGGCGGGCGTGTACCTGATCGCGCGTATGCATCCTCTTTTCGAACTCGCTCCCGCCGCGCAGGACGTGGGCGCGGTCGTGGGCGCGGCGACGCTGCTGATCGCCGGCACGATCGGCCTCGCGCAGACGGACATCAAGCGCGTGATCGCCTACTCGACGATGTCGCAGATCGGCTACATGATCATGGGCGTGTCCGTCGGCGCGTACGCGGCCGGCCTGTTCCACCTGATGACGCACGCGTTCTTCAAGGCGCTGCTGTTCATGGCGGCGGGCTCGCTGATCGGGGCGATGGCGGGCGAGCAGTCGCTGGAGAAGATGGGCGGCTTTCGCAAGGCGATGCCGTTCACGTACGGGTGCTTCATCGTCGGCGGCCTCGCCCTGTCGGGGATCCCGCCGTTCTCGGGCTTCTTCTCCAAGGACGAGATCCTGCTCGTCACCGGCGAGCGCGGCGGCTGGCACTGGGCGCTGTACGTGGTCGGCTACGTCGGCGCCCTGTTCACCGCGATCTACACGTTCCGCATGATCTTCCGCGCCTTCCACGGCGAACCGGTGGCGGAGGCGCGCGAGCTGGAAGGCGGCCACGTCCACCACGCGGAGGTCCCGCGCAACCCCGCAACGGGCGAGGAGGAGGACGCCGACGTGGGCTTCCCCGGCCCCGTGCACGCGATCGCCGAGCGCGCGCTGCCGATGCGCGTGGCGATGGGCCTGCTGGCTCTGGGCGCGGTCGGCGCCGGCCTGATCCAGATCCCGAAAGTGGACTTCGTGATCGACGACTTCCTGCGCCCGTCGTTCGCTACCGCCAGCGGCTACGAACCGCACACCAAGACGGGGCTGCTCGCGATCGGCCTGACGCTCGGCACGCTGATCGGCCTGGCGGGCATCGCGCTCGCCTACCGCGTGTGGGTCGTGGGCGGGCGCGACGCCGACGGTCGCTTCAGCGTCGCGGCCGCGATCCAGGCGCGCACGCCGGGTGGGCGGGCCCTATACAAACTGTTCGTCAACAAGTGGTACTTCGACGAGGCGATCGACCTGCTGGTCGTGCGCCCGATGGCCGCGACGGGCGCGTTCGCGCGCGACACGTTCGAGCGCGTGTTCGTCGACGACACGCTCGTCGGCGGCACCACCGGCATCGTGCGCGCGGGGTCGGCCGCCGTGCGCGCCGCCCAGAGCGGCTTCGTGCGCTACTACGCGGCCCTGCTCGTCCTCGGCGTCACGGGCGTCGGCCTCTACTTCCTCCTGCAGGCCTGATGCCGGCGCTCTCGATCCTCATCTGGCTCCCCCTCGCCTGCGGCGTGCTCGGCGCGATCCTCGGCGCGCTGCCCGGGACGGCGCGGGCTGCCGGCGGGGGATCGGATGGCGAGGAGGGCGGCGCCCCCGCACGGCCGGGCTGGAGCGCGCCCGGCGCGATGGCGCTGCTCGGCTCGCTCGCGGCGCTGGCGCTCGCGATCGGCTACATCGCCGACTACAAAGCAGGCGGCGGCCTGCAGCACGTGACCGACGTCGTGTGGATCGCGGAACTGGGGATCCACTACAAGCTCGCGGTGACAGGGCTGAACGTGTTCCTGCTCGGCCTGACGACGCTGCTGTTCGCGGCGGCGACGCTCGCCACGAACCTGCGCAGCGGCAGGGTGGGCGGGACCAAATCAATCGATCGCCCGCGCCTCTTCTACTTCAACTTCATGCTCGCCGAGTCGGCCGTGCTCGGCGCGTTCCTCGCGCAGGACCTCGCGCTGTTCGTCGCGTTCTTCGACCTGATGCTGATCCCCTTCTACTTCCTCATCGGAGGCTGGGGCCAGGGGCCCGATCGCGTGAAGGCGACGATCAAGCTGGTCATCTACACGCTCGTCGGCTCGCTGCTGATGCTCGCGGCGGCGATCGCCACGGGCGTGCTCGCCGCGCAGCAGGGAGGCGGGCACATCACGTTCGTGCTCTCAACGCTTCAGGGCCTGCCGCTGAGCACGGGCTCGCAGGAGTGGATCTTCCTGTTCTTCGCCGCCGCCTTCCTGGTGAAGATGCCGGCGTTCCCGCTGCACGGGTGGATGCCAGACGGCTACCGGGCGATGCCGATCGAGGTGCTGATGGTCTTCTCTGGCGTGCTGTCGAAGGTCGGCGCGTACGGCTTCCTGGCGATCGTGCTGCCGCTGTTCCCGCGCGCGGCCGCGCACTTCCAGACGCTGATGCTGCTGATCGCGCTCGTGTCGATCGTGTACGGCTCGGTGCAGGCGTTCAGCCAGACCAACGCGCGCCTGATCCTCGGATACTCCTCGGTGGCGCAGCTCGGCTTCATCACGCTGGGCATCTTCGCGCTGAACTCGCAGGGCGCCCAGGGCGCGCTGCTGCAGATGGTCAACCACGGCCTGGTGGTGGCGCCGGCGCTGTTCATCGTCGCCCTGCTCGCCCAGCGCGCGGGCGGCTCGGAGGACGTCCGCGAGATGGGCGGCATCGCGTTCCGCGCGCCGGTGCTGGCGAGCATCTTCCTGATCGTGTCGCTGGCGACGCTGGCGATGCCCGGCTCGTCGAACTTCGTCGGCGAGTTCCTGATCCTGCTCGGCGTCTTCAAAGCCAAGCTCGTGATCGCGATCGTCGCCTTCAGCGGCGTCGTGCTCGCGAGCGTGTACGCGCTGCGCCTGTTCATCCGCGCGATGCACAACCGCGTCGGCTCGGGCGTGCAGTCGCGTGAGATCTCCGTTCGCGACGGCGCCGTGCTCGTGCCGATCGTGCTCGTGATCCTGTTCCTCGCGCTGTACCCCCAGTTCGCGCTGCGCCGCAGCGAAGGCTCCGTCAAGGGCGCCGTGTTCGAGGCGCAGGCCATCGCGGCCAACCCACACGCCCAGTTCCATTTCTTCACCGGCACGGCCAACACGGCCGCGATCGCGAGCACCGAACCATGAACTACGTGCCGCTGTTCTCCCACACGATCGCCACGACGCACCTGAAAGGCCCGCACGTCGACTTCGCGGGGCTCTCGCCGCTGATCGCGCTGCTGGGCGGCGCGACGATCGTGCTGCTGGTGGGCCTGCTCGGCTCGCGCTGGGTGCGCGCGCAGGTCGTGCCGGCGCTGAGCCTGGCCGCGCTGGGCGCGGCGCTCGGCCTGACGATCTGGCAGTGGAACGCCGAGAAGTCGATCGTCTCGGGCGCGCTGCGCATCGACGACCTGTCACTGGCGCTGAACCTGATCCTGATCGCGGGCTGCGCGTGCACGGTGCTGCTCGCGTGGCGCTCGCTGGCGGCGCGCGAAGCGGCGCACGGCGAGTTCCACGCGCTGCTGCTGACGTCCGTCGGCGGGATGTCGGTGCTGGCGAGCGCCCAGAACACGGT